>JALZGD010000062.1:0-6648 GCA_030861205.1 Actinomycetota bacterium | reverse complement strand
GCAGATGTCAGCGCGTAGAACGTCGCGTAGTGCTTCACGTTTTCGGCGAGCGAAGCCGACGACGACCAACCGAGACGTGACGAGCCCGCAAGGTAGGGCCACGACCACAGGTTGATAACGATGCCAAACGCAAACGCTGCGAAGAACCCGTAGATCGAAAGCACGACGATGCGCGCGCTCCACTTGCCGCGTCGTGGCATCAATCCGGCTCCCGCGCCGACCCAACCGACCGCGATCATCTGGAACGGCAACCATGGACCGAGCCCGCCGACGAACAGTCCAGACGCAAACGTTCCGACCGCCCCCAACAGGAATCCGAAAGAAGGACCGAATGCATTACCGGCCAACAGAACGACGATGAACATCGCCGAGAACCCGGCGATGAACCCCGGCAGTCGCAACGCAACCATTGCCGCACCTAGAACGCCGGTAAGGGCGACGACTTTGGGTCCCATGCCACCGCGGCCGAGCTCCACGAAGAGCAGCGCGCCGACGCACACCAGGAGGCCGGCAAGGATCAACGGTGCATCGGATGCATGCACCGAGCGATGACGAACCAAGGAGGGGACGAGGAAGGGCCACAAAAACGCTGCTGCGCCTCCGACGTTCGTTAGCACGAGCAGGATCGTGCGCCAGCGTGAGCGCGCGTTCACCGACCGACCCGCTGCAAGACATCGTTCACCGAGAGCCACCCGTTTCCGAACACTCGGGTCATCTGCGGTGAGAAGACCGGCGAGTCCGCTAGAACGTGACTCGGGTCCCCCTCGGCGATCACTTCGCCTCCGCCGAGCACGACCACGCGCGACGCAAGCTCGGCCACAAGCTCGACGTCGTGCGTCGCGCAGAGAACTGCATTACCGGCTGCCGCATAACCCTCGAGGAACCTCACGAGCTTGCCCTTCGAATCGGGGTCCAAGCCTTTCGTCGGCTCGTCGAGTAGCAATACGCGTGCATGGGTTGCGGCGACAGCCGCGACGGCGACCAGCACGCGCTGACCGGCCGACAGATCGCGTGGGTGACGCCTCTCGAGATCTTCGATGCCGAAAACGTCGAGGAGGTCGTGGGCATCACGGCCTCCGGCATTGACCTCGCTCAAAACGTCCGAAGCGAACAGGATCGACTCCGGCGCCTGCGGACACAGCGCGACGTTCTTTCCCGGATCCGGCGGCCCCCCTTCGACTGCGATCGTCCCCGCATCGGGCTTGTGCAACCCGGCGACACAACGAAGCAGAGTCGTCTTTCCCGCACCGTTTCGTCCAACGATGGCAACGACCTCGCCCGAGCGCGCCGTCAGATCGACAGAACGCAGCACGTCCTCTTCGCCATAGCCGACCGACAGCCGCCGGACTTCTACCCTCACAGCGCCTGGGGTCCCAGATCGTCGAGAGCGGCGCGCGGGCAGCTCGATCCGTCGTGCGAACCGTCGTGCATCGCGGACCGTCAAGGGTGGGGGCCTCCATCCGAGCGCCCGGCCGACCTGTGTAACCGGCGGACCGCTGCCGAGCATCGACAGAACCTGCGACGGATCACCCACAACGACTGAGGCATCTCCGGGACATCCGATGGCTCGGTCGACGAAACCCGCTACGCGCTCCAACCTGTGCTCGGCAACGACGACCGTCAACGCGAGGTCGTGCACGAGGCGCTGGAGTGCTGCAAGGACGTCCTCTGCGCCTTGAGGGTCGAGCTGGCTCGTTGGCTCATCGAGGAGCAACATCCTGGGCTGCGGCGTCATCGCTGCCGCGATCGCTACCCGTTGACGCTCGCCGCCCGAGAGTGACCTGACACTCCGGTCGCGCAGGTCACGTATCGCGAGTAGGTCAAGCGTCTCTTCGACGCGGCGGCGCATGCGCGACGCGTCGATGTCGAGGTTCTCCATCGCATACGCCAGCTCGTCTTCGACGCGGTCGACAACGAACGAGGCGTCGGGGTCTTGCGGGACGAACGCGACGACATCCGACAACCGTCGCGGTGGCACTTGTCGGGTGTCCCTTCCGTGCACGAGCACCCGGCCCGCCATGGTCCCGCCACTGAAGTGCGGCACGAGACCATTCATCGCGCGCAGCAACGTCGACTTGCCGCTCCCCGTCGGGCCCGTAACCAAGACGAATGATCCCTCTTCGATCCCAAGCGAGACATCGTCGAACACGGGGGCCGCGCCCGCCTCGTAGGAGAACCTGAATCCTTCGAGAGTCACCGCGTTCAATGGGTACCGCCTATCAGCGTGGCGACCGCCGGTGTCGAGAACAGAAGCGCAGCGCAGACGAGCGCATCAGACACCGGGGGCCACGTCAGCGGCTCCGTCGAAACCGTCAGGTGCCCGCTCCCGGAGATCGCCGCCGCAACGAAGAGCATGAGAGCAGCGACGCTCGCGAGCGTGACGACGAGCGCTCGCGCGCTCCACTTGTCCGGCTTGTAGCGCGACCGCGGCCCTCGTCCATGGCCGCGCGCGTCCATGCTCTCCGCGAGAGTCATCGCTTCCTCCATGCCGGTCTCCAGAATGGGCACGGCCAGAGCCGGCAGCGCTCGCCATGGCTTGACCTCGATCCCGCGCATGCGTTGTGCCTCACGCACACGGCCGACGGCATCGACCGTCCGCGGCGCGATCGAAAGCGCCAGCGCCGCGGCAAGCGCCGGCTCGTGGAAGCGGCGGGGAGTCAGACGGACGACTCGGAAGGGATCGCTTACGGCATTGAACGTACCGAAGACGATCAACATGACCGCGAGACGCGAGCCTTCCAGCACCGCAGCCACGACGCTTCCCGAAGTCACCGGTTGGAACAAGACGAGGGCAGTTCTGATCAGCAGCGCGCCCAGACCTGCTACCGCAAATATCCGAAACGCCCTCCGTTTCGTCGGGACCGGTCGTGCCGTCACTTCTATCGCGACTGCGGCCCCGGCGATGAGTCCGAGATAGAACGGATTCGTTGTCAGCACCGCTGCGAGGCTCGCGCCTGTTGCCCACGCGAGCCACGCGCCCTGATGTGTCATCTCTCGCGGCTGCGAGCGCGGCCCGAGCGCGCCGTGAGACTGCCGACGACGATCAATGCACATAGCGCCGCTATCGCTCCGATTGCCGTGAGCGGCGGTCCATGCGGCCGATCGTCACCGGGGGCCGCGATCGGTGACGGCTCCAGCGTGACCGCAGGTGCCGACGCGGAACGACGCAGAAGACGATGCCTCCGCTGCTCGTGCGTGCGGTGACGACGCGGGTGTCGTTGTGGCGCAGGCTGCATCGTTGTCGGCGAGACCGCGGGGGCGGGAGAGGTCGAGGGCGCCACGCGCGTGGACGAACGCGGCGCGGCGGAACGCGGGGGCCGCGACTTCTGTGGCATCGCGCTCGCGCAGACCGAAGCGAAGGTAGACCGCGGCGGCTGCGGATGGGTGGAACCGTCGTCTCCGGTCCCCCACGCCCACCCGTCGACGTCACCGTCGGAAACGGAGGTCGACGCAGCCCCGGTCGACGACCACGTCCATCCGCCCGACGACGTCCCCCGCCAATATCCCCAGTAATGCGGGTAGTCGGCGAAGCAATCGTCCCCGTCCGGCCCAACGCCGGCGAGGCGGCATACGGCTCCCCCACCCGATCCGAAGTGATAGTCGAGGCCGTACTGGTCGCCGGCAAGCTCGATCAGCTTCGCTCCGGAGACCGACGCGGCCGGAAGGGCGACGCAGTATCGCAACACCCGACTCCCCGTGTACACGACTAGCCCCGCATGCGGGCCCGACGCACATGCCGGGCCCGCCGCAACGGGCACGATCATCGTTGCTGCAAATACGACGAACGCGCACAGAGCGCGCAGCCGCGTCATCACCCGCTGTCCCGTATTCAGCAGGCGCGTCGCGCGGGCGGAGCTTTCGCGGTCGTGTGGGAGATCGGGAGTGGGTCGCCGAGCAACCCGGGAATTGCACCGACCGTCGCGCCGATCACAGTCGGACCGTCAGAGCTCTTTTCCTGTCGAGCATCGGAAAGCGACGGCGAGCGGTGCAGCTTGCCGTGGCGCTCTACCCACGTGAAGGCGAACGCTCCCTCCAGGGACCCACACTTTCGGTACTGAAGCCGTTCGAGAGCGCGCACGCCCCCACCGGGGAGCTTCTTCCCCTCGGCTGCGTACGCCTCGAGCACTAGGGCCGTCGAGTTCGCGTCCATGCGCACGGGGGTCCCACCAGACGACTTCTTGTAGCTGTATCGCCAACCGCCGAGGTCGTCCCTCGCCGACGCGAAGTACCCGAACGGGTCCGAGTTGTACGCAAGGTGGGCATGAGTTGCCCTAAGCGCCTGCACCGCGTATGAAGTGGTGTTCGTGTCGCTGGTCGAAAAATCTTGCGCGTCCTTGTCGGGATTGAAGCAATGGCGGTTTTCACCCTTGTGGCGCGGCCCGTCGTACTGCCAGCCCCCATCTGGGCATTGTGCCTCGCGCAGCCACTTCTGCGCTTTCCCAGAAGGTTGAGCTCCTGCGGCTTCGAGCGCGAGCATCGCGAGTGATTGCGTCACCACGGCGGTGAAGTCGTTGTTCTCCGCATAACGGCCGTTCGCGTTCTGCGTGCTCTGTATCTCTTGGATCAGATCGTGACCGCCGAACGCGCGGGGATCCTGTCCGGCCGCCACAGCTGCAAGGGCCATCTTCGCCTTCTGGCCGAGGGAAGCGGAATCCACGTTGTCTTTGAGATAAGCGATGCCCTTGTCGATGGCGTTCTGCCCCCGGCTTGCCGAAGCCAGGGAAAGGACTGCGTCCGCAGTTGCGCCGACGGCAGAGAATCCCGGGAAAGATCCGTCGTTGTGCTGCCTGGTCACGACGTAACGCGTGCCCAACACTGCGCGCTTATGCGGGCTCGATGACGCCGGAGTGCTGCCTGCTACAACGAGCACGCACCCAACGACGCACGCGCCTATCCGATGGAGTGCCACATCCCGCTCCCTTCTGTCCCGTCCGCGCGGGACCCTCGTGCTTCGAGGTGCAGGAGAGCGCTTGGAGAGCGGCTCCATACCTTTACCTCGAAGGTCTTGCCGAGCCGCACGCGGGTGGGTTTTCTGGCTCGTCCCCGTGGGGACCTACAGTTGCGGGACAGCGCCGGATTCCGACCGGACTTACCCCTTACCGCGCGCTATGGCGTTGTCGCCTGAACTCTATCGGCTGCGGTAGGCCGCAGGTACCCCTCTTTGAGGAACGTCTTCAGCCGGCCCCGATCGAATAGGTCGAAAGCCACCGCGAACCACAACAGGATCGCCAACCCAGCGAGCTCCCCACCCCATGTCGCCAGATGGGACAAAGGATGCGTCAGCAAGTCCCACGAATAAGGCTCGGCAGGACGCGTAGAGAAGTGCGTCCCGAAGGCGGGCCAGAGAAACGTGCGAGGTGCCTGCCACATGCCGTCGCCGACGAGATGTAGTAGCCACCCGACCCCCAAGCCGAAGACCCGCACGCGTCGCTCGCCGCGGAATACCAGCAGAATCGCGACCGTCACCACCACCGGAGCGATCACGGCATGAGATATCGAGCGCCCGGCGGCATCGTGGGAAACAGCCGCATTAAGAGTCGAATCGATAACGTCGGGCGCGACGGCCCCCGCGAGGATGAATCGATAGTCGATTCGGCGACGGCCCAACGCTACGTAGACGATCGCCGCGGCGACGCCCATGTGCCAGAGGATCACGGATCGAATGTGCCTTGTTCGAAAGAGTCGGACTCTGACGAAACGGAGTCCATGGCAACGTTGGCGAGCTCGTCCGCGCGGGCGTTGTCGGCACGCCGGACGTGGCGGATCGTGAATCGCTCGAACTTCGACGACAGCCCCTGGGCGCGGGCTGCAAGGCCGCGTAAAGCCTCGTTCTTGATCTTCCAGTTGCCTTGGACCTGCTGAACGACGAGCTCCGAGTCGGCTCTCACCTCGAGATCCGTCACGCCCCGATCAAGTGCAAGCTCGAGACCGGCGATCAACGCTTTGTATTCGGCGACGTTGTTCGTTGCCGTCCCGATCGGGTCGGCGATCTCACCGAGGACTTCACCGCTTGTGTCCATCAGGACCACGCCGATTCCGGCAGGACCGGGGTTTCCGCGCGCGCCTCCATCGGTGAACAGGACGGCATGCATCGCGACGCTTAGGCGATTACGAGGATCCGCCGGCAGTTATCGCAGCGCTGCAATCCGCCTTCGGCCCGCAACCTCTCGACCTCCCGCGCCGGCAGCTTCGTATGGCAGCCGAGACACGTGCCTTGTTCGAGCCGAGCCACTCCGATCCCACCTTTGCTGGGATGGTTGCAGCGATCTCCATACGCTTTGCTTCGTGACTTGCGATCTGCCGGTCGAGATCGTCGACGAGACTCGCTACCGTCTCCTTCAAGGTGGCAACTATGGTCTCGGTCTCGCTCTTCTCCGCTGCAAGCTTGTGTGCCGTTTCTTCTGCTTGATCCCGGTCGACCATTGCCTCTAGCAGCGAGTCCTCGAGCTCTCCACGTTTGCGCTTCAACATCGCGACCTCCGATTGCAGCGCACTCAGCTCTTTCGGGTTCGCGACGGACCCGGAAAAAAGCCGCTGCTCCTCACGGCCGATCTTCGCGTCCGCTACCGAGATCTCTCCTTCGAGATGCGTTTGCCTCCGAGTGGCTTCTTCGACCTGGCGACCGGCGACCTCGACGTCCGACGTCAG
>JALZGD010000061.1:2030-10597 GCA_030861205.1 Actinomycetota bacterium | reverse complement strand
CACATTTCGCGATCGACAAAGTGAAGTTGCTCGCAGGAGAGATCGGAGGTGTGCGTAGCGACATCTTGCAAGCGCGGAGCTCACTCGAGGCAGTGAAGCTCGAGAAGCTCCCCCACCGCCTCCGCGACGATGTCACCAAAAGCATTGCAAAAGCCGAGAAGACGGATGCGCTACTGAGGGACGCCGAAGCGGGATTCAAGATATTGCCCGCCTTTCTAGGAGAGAACGGCAAACGCGTTTACGTCCTCGGGATGCAGAACTCTGCCGAGCTGAGAGGGACCGGCGGGTCGTTGCTGCAGTTCTCGTTGCTCGACATAACCAACGGGAAACCGCATCTCGAAAAGACGAAGACCGTCTACAACGTAGACCGCAACAGGCAGCAGATCTCGATCCCGCTTCCAGCGGACGCGTGGTACGTGAGCCAGATCCCCGACGCTCAACGCTTCGGGAACGCCAACTGGTCACCGGATTGGCCATTCTCGTCAAAGCTGACGATCGATTACGCACGAGCAACGGTTGGCGATCAGTTCCCTCATATCGACGGAACGATCGGGGTCGACCCGACGCTCGTTCAATACCTGCTAAACGGCGCTGGGCGCTTCCACGCTGCAGGGCATTACATCTCGCCGAACAAAGTTCTGCAGCTGCTTCTATACAGGTTCTACGCGACATATCCGATCGCGGCTCAACGCCGTGTCGTGTTGCACAAATTCGTCGACGAGTTCTACAACCACATGTTCCAGCCGGCGCATCCGACCGAACTGGTCAAGGGAATGGGGAAGGCCCTGGCGCAGAAACACATGCAGGTGTGGCTGGCGAATCCTGCGGAAGAGAGATTCATCAAGCAGATGAAATGGGACGGCGCCCTAAAGCCTGCGAAAGGCTCGGACTACATAGACGTCGTCGAACAGAACGTCGGCGGAAACAAGCTCGATTACTTCTCGACGCAAACGACGACCATGCACGTGAAGATCGACGGCGCAGACGCGGAAGATTCAACTAACGTTGACATCGCCAACGGGGTATGGCTTCCCCAGCCTCGGTATTCGATGGGCGACTCCGGACCCTGGCACCGACCGATGATCAACGTCTATGTTCCCGATGGAGCACAGCTCGGCACGGCTCACGCACCGCCGACGTGCGTCAGTCTCACTCCGTCGTACACGACATGCCGTCGGGACACGCCGGCTCCCGCGGTGTGGGCGGGAGGGGCTGTGGCAACTCACCAAGAACTGGGCAAGCGGGTCTGGTCCGGGACGCTCGAGATCGCGCCGGGTAAGGACGGCAGTATCGGGTACGACTATCGTGTCCCGTCCGTCGTGCGGACGATCGGGAACCGCAGCGTCTATCGCTTGGTAGTGCAGCATCAAGCAAAACTGCATCCCGAAACGATGGACATAACGCTCGAGCTTCCAGCAGGCGCTTCAGACGTCGAGGCTCCCGGGTGGAAGAAGACCTCTGCTACGAAGCTCGAGTGGACGCACGTCCTGACTAAGGACACAACGTTGGAGGTTTCGTGGCGAACCTAAGAGCAGTGATCCTCGCGGCAGGCCGCGGCGTCAGGATGGGCGGTGAGACACCCAAGACGTTGATCCCGATCGGCGATCACGAACCTTTGTTGCACTACATACTGACCGGCTTGAAAGAGGCCGGCATCGACGATCTGCTGGTCATTACCGGACACAGACCGCGTGACGTAGAGACGTTCGTGAACGAGAAGTGGGCCGGCTCATCGGCGGTGTTCCTGCGCAATATGCGGTACGCGTCGTGGGGCAATTTCCATTCGGTCCGCGTCGCGCTAGACCAATCGCCCGGCATGAACGTCCTCATAGTCAACTCGGACGTCATCGTTCCACCGGACGTCTTTCGCCGCACGGCATCGACGCAAGGAGACCTCGTACTGGCGGTGCAGACGCGGCGACAACTGAATCAAGAAGACATGCGCGTCATGCTCGACGGCGACCGCATCGTTGGGGTCAGTAAGAACCTCAAGATCCGCAGCAGCCATGGTGAGTACGCGGGGGTCTCACTGCTCCGACCGGCAGCGGCTGCCGCGTACGTAGATATCTCCACCGAGCTGGAGTGGCAGGCGGCGACGTCTCTCTACTACGAAGACGTCTACAACGCGATTCTGGATCGCATTGATGCCAGGTCCGCGGTCGTACGCGAAGGCGAATATGCCGAGGTGGACTCGCCGGAGGACGTCCCGGCCGCGGTTGCCGTCATCGAAAGGCACTCGGACGCATGGACGGCCGACGCCCCTTCGAGTTGATGCGCTCCGCCCGGTAAGGTCCGCGAACTAATCGTGGAATTCCCAGAGGTCGTCTCTTTCGACGCGAGCGACGACGAGGACGCGGCAGCAGCCGCTCTCGCCGATCGGGTCGCTGACCTAGGAGTCGCGGAACCGTTCGTCGTGTCGTCACGCTACGGGGAGATCCTGGCCGGCAAACTCAGAGGCCGACATCCCGACGGGTCTTTCCCGCGCGTCCTCGATCAGGGGTGGGCTGACGAGCTCGGCTCCCAAGCTCATGGGGCGGGGGCCGACGCCGTCGTCGCGATCGGCGGAGGCCGGATCCTTGATATCGGAAAGCTCGCGGCGGCTCGCGCAGGCGTCGCGTTGATTGCCGTGCCGACGCAGCTAAGCCACGATGGCATCTGCTCGCCGGTGGCCGTCGTGCCCGGCGAAGAGGGCCGAAGCGAGAGCCTCGGGGCAATCGCGCCCCGGCTCGTGTTCCTCTCGATGCCGACGCTCGTCCGGGCCCCCATGACGTCGGCGAACGCGGGCATCGGAGATCTCATCGCGAACATGTTCGCCCTGCGCGACTGGGCGCTCGCAGCCGAGCATGGGCTCGACGAGATCGACCAACGAGCGTGGGATCTGTCGGCACAGTCCTTCAGTGAGATCGAGAGCTACCTCAACGACCCTCCCGAGCGACCCGACGTCGAGCTCGCGGCACGCTTGGGCGGAGCGCTGGTTACGTCGGGGACCGCAATGATCGTTTCGGGGACCTCGCGCCCGGCATCCGGTGCCGAGCACGAGATCTCTCACGCGATCGATCACGAGCTCGGGGGCCGGGCGCTCCACGGTGCACAGGTTGCCTTTGGATGCTTGTTCTCCGCGGTGCTCTACGAGGAAGACACTGCAGCGCTGGCGCGAAGTCTTCAGCGGCTCGGACTTCCCACCGCCGCAGAGGACCTCGGGTTGTCCGACGAAGAGATGGTCGATCTCCTGCTGGCTGCGCCGGCAACCCGGCCCGGCCGTTTCACGATCCTCGAAGACGCAGACCTCGATCGCGCCTCGGCGACGGAGCTGGTGCGACGAGTCCGAGCCGTCGCGGGACGCTAGGCACCCGTACCGCCGACAGCGCCTACCGCGGCCGGTGACGAGCCGGCGCGAGGACGCCGGGGGCCGCGCAGGCCTCCACTTAGGATGAAGCGAATGAGCCCAGCTGCCGTCATCGGACTCGACGGCGCAGCGTGGCACCTGCTCGAACCACTGATCGACCACGGCCACATGCCCCGCCTCGCCGCGCTCCGGGACTCCGGCGCGTGGGGAACGCTCGCGTCGACCGTCCCGACCTACACCCCGCCCGCGTGGACGTCGGCCGTCACGGGCGTCAACCCCGGCCGTCATGGTGTCTACGGATTCATCGAGGGCAACGCCCAGTCGGACCGCCAAGAGCTGATGCACTCGGGCAAGATCCGCTCGGCTCCCATCTGGCAGATGGCGAACGCACAGGGAAAGAGGATCGGTGTCTACAACGTCCCGTTGACGTATCCGCCTCAGCAGGTTGACGGATGGATGGTGTCCGGGATGTTGACGCCCGGCTACGGCGAGCACCAAAGAGGCTTCGCAACATGGAGCGGTGAGGGCGGCGGCCGCGCGCTCGAGGCGAAGATCCTCGAGTGGGCACCGGACTACGTCTTGGACGTCAACGCCAATTACGAGCAGGACTGGCGCGACGACACGCTTTGTAGAACCACGCTTCGGTCCCTCGAGCAGCGATATCGCGTGCTCGAGGGTCTGTTGGAGGTGGATCCTCCCGATCTCTTGTTCTCGGTCCTCGAGGGACCGGACCGGCTGCAGCACGTCTACTACCGCTATATGGAGCCGTCCGACCCGCTCCACGAAAGTGCCGAAGCGAAGGCGATCAGGCCCGCGATCGAGAAGTGCTTCGCCGGGATGGATCGCATCGTCGGACTACTCGCCGATTACGCAACAGACGGTGTGGTCGTCTGCTCGGATCACGGTTTCACCGCATGGGAGGTGAGCGTCCACACCAACGCGTTGTTGGAGAGCTGGGGCCTTCTGCACGTGAAGGGCGGTGCACGCGCGATGCAGACCAGTGTGGCTCGGAGCCTCGTGCCGATCGCGAAGAGGTTCCTGCCGCGCAAGGTAGCCCGGCAAGCGAAGGGGCGGACCTTCGGGGCGATCGATTGGACGCGGACGAAAGCGTTTGCATCGCCGATCCCTCAACAGGGCGTCTTCGTGAACCTTGCCGGACGAGAGCCTCACGGGATCGTGCCCGCCACCGAGCTCGATGCCGTGAAGAACGAGATCGTGTCGCGCTTCGAGTCATTGACAGACCCGTCCGGGCAGCGGGTCACGGACCGCGTCTATCGCTCTGAAGACGTCTTCCACGGGCACGCTCTCGCGGGGGCGCCGGACGTGTTGCCGGTCCTGCGCGACCACCGTTTCGAGCTCGACGACGAGGTGTTCCATCGCGATGCGTTCACGGACCTCCGTCATCTGCCGCGCGGGGTGCATCATCCCGACGGGATCGTGGTCGTGTCCGCACCATCGCTGAACGCCCCCCGCACCATCTCGGGATCCGTCATGGATGTGACACCCACGCTCCTGTACCTCGCAGACCTGGACGTGCCCGAGCAGCTCGACGGTCGCGTTCTGGAGGACGCGTTCGAAGCTGACACTCTGAAAGATCGGCCCATCCGAACGACCGCCGCCCTATCATCGGAGGCCACGGAAGAGGCCTCGCCTTACTCGGCCGAGGAGGAAGCGATGATCGAGGAATCGCTGCGCGGCCTCGGGTATCTCTAGACCGGAGCTCTACGGATGGCTCAAACCGCCGACGCCGTCGAAGTCGAGGTCCGGCCGACGCCGTCACCGCGTCCAAGGCGCAGCGTCAAACGCATCGCGTTGCGCGTCGTCGCCGACGGCATGGCGGTGTCGGCGGCCCTGTTCATTGCCTCCGCCATCCGTTTCGAGATCCTGACGGGAGCACCGGCTCGTAACGCGAACTACACGGCGCTGACTCTCGTTGCAACGCCGATATGGATCTTGCTGTTCTGGTTGTACGGCCTCTACGAGCCGCGCCAGGTGCTCGGACCCGTAAACGAGTTCAAGCAGGTGTTTCACGGCGTCGTCGCAGGCACGGTCGTGATACTCGTCTACGACTCGATCTTCCAAGCGGACCTCGCTCGTGGGTGGGCACTTATCGCGATGCTGACCAGCTTCGTGGTCGTCGGCGGCGAGCGCCTGCTCGTGCGCAAGGTGCTGCACTTCTTCCGGCGGCGTGGGGGCGACGTCACGAGAACGATCATTCTTGGGGCCAATCACGAAGCGCGCACGGTGGCGCGCACGCTCGAGCGGGAAGCATGGCTCGGCTACAAGATCCTCGGATTCGTCGACGACGTCGCGCCGGCGGGCGAAGAGATCAGCAGCGACCACCGAGTGCTCGGATCGACTGCGGATCTCGCACAACTGATCGAGTCAAAACGGGCCGGCCTCGTTCTCGTCGCGTCGTCCGCTTTCGACACGGCTCGGCTGAACCGTCTGTTTTGGGAGCTGCAGGATGTGAAGGTCGATCTTCAGATCACGTCGGGAACGATCGACCTACTTGCGTCGCGGATGTCTGTTCAATCCGTGGCCGGGATCCCGCTGTTCTATGTCCGCCGGACGGGGATCTCTCGGTTCCAGCGAACCATGAAGCGCGCCGTCGATGTCACCGGGTCGGCACTGGGGTTGATCCTTTTGTCACCTTTCATCGCCGCCATCTCGATCTGGATCAAGAGGGATTCGGACGGCGGCGCGTTCTTCAAACAGATGCGCGTTGGGCGCGACGGCGAACCATTCGTCTGCGTGAAGTTCCGTTCGATGTTCGTCGACGCCGAAGAGCGCCGAGCGGAGCTCGAGCATCTGTCGGAAGGTCCCGGGCTGCTGTTCAAGCTCAAAGAGGACCCACGCGTGACAAACGTCGGGCGGTTCCTCCGTCGTTACTCGTTGGATGAGCTTCCGCAGCTATGGAACGTCCTCAGAGGTGAGATGAGCCTCGTCGGCCCCCGGCCTGCCCTCCCATCCGAGGTCGAGCAGTACGACGATTGGATCCGCAACCGGCTGAAGGTCAAGCCCGGGATGACAGGCTTGTGGCAAGTCAGCGGCCGCGCCGAGACGTCGTTCTCCGATTACATCCGTTACGACCTCTTCTACATCCAGAACTGGTCGTTCTCGCTGGACCTCTGGATCCTGTGGCGGACCTTCAGAGCCGTCATGAGCGCCGAGGGCGCGCACTGAACGGTCGGTTGCTCTAGCCCGAAAAGTCCCTGTCGCCATCGATGGCGCAGCAGTAGTGTTGAAGCATGCTCGAGGAGATCATCATCACGGTCGATGACAATCCGGGGGCGCTGGCCGAGATCGGCGAGCTGCTGGGCAAAGCCGACGTCAACATCGAGACGCTCTCGGCCTCGACACACAACGGAAGCGCGTTCGTGCACCTCGTCGTCGACGATGGAGAAGATGCCGGGGAGATGCTGCAATCGAACGGCTTCAAGGTCGAAGGCACACGACAGGTCCTGGCCGCGACGCTCGACGATCGACCGGGCGAGCTCGGACGCTACTGCAGGAAGCTCGCGAAGGCCGGCGTCAACGTTTCCGCTGCTTACATCGGGCGACGTAGTGGAGGCGAAACCGAGGTCATCTTCGCAGTCGACGATCTCGAAGCGGCGCGCTCCGCGCACTGACTTGGGACTTTTTCCCCGCTAGAACTACTCGTCTCGCGCCGTGGATCGCGCCCACATCGCAGCAGCCGCACCGACTAGCGCTGCCCCTCCCAGCGTTGCCCAGCGGTGTGTCGCGGCCCATAGCTGAAAGCTTCGGGGATGCGCCTTGGAGTCGAAGTCGCCGTGGGCGCTCTTGTCCCCCACGACCGGCTCCCAGAGGTTGAACGGTCGCGCGGGGTCCTCCGGCTCGTCCATCTGCTGGCTGTCGAACCCCGTCCTCGCAAGGTAACGATCAAGGAGACCGGGGACTAGTCGGTTGGCAAGGATCGTTGCCGCGGTCGTCCCACCGACCCACACTTCGCGACGTGGGTGCTCTGCGGTCCACGCGATCGCGTGCGCCGCGACCTCAGGCTGATAGATCGGCGGAACCGGCTGGGCGCGTCTCGGAAGCTTTGACTTCACCTGATCGAATTGCGGCGTGTTGAGCGCCGGCATCTGCACCATCGAGATGTGAACGCCACTGCCATCGTGCAACAGCTCGCACCGCAGCGATTCGGTGAAACCTTGTATCGCATGCTTGCTACCGCAGTAAGCCGACTGCAACGGGATGCCTCTGTACGCGAGCGCCGAGCCGACCTGGATGATGACTCCCCTGTCCCGCGCCAGCATCCGCTCGAGCGCGACCTTCGTCCCGTAGACGACGCCGAGATACGTGACCTCCGTTACCCGCTTGAACTCATCGGGTTCTGTGTCCTTGAACTCGGCGAAGACCGATGTCATCGCGTTGTTGACCCACACGTCGATCGGGCCGAGGGTGCCCTCGATCTGGTCGGCGGCGCTGCGAACCTGGTCGAAGTCGGCGACGTCCGCAACCACACTTACGGCGCGGCCCCCGGCACTTTCCACGTCCGCGACGGCGCCCTTGAGCCCCTGCTCATCGCGCGCGATCAGGCCAACGTCGTAGCCGCGCTTGGCGAACTCTCGAGCCGTCGCTCGGCCGACCCCGGCGCTGGCGCCGGTCACGACCGCGATCTTCGATCCCATGCCGGTGACCTACCCGCGCAGTTCAGGCGTCAACCTCTCGAAGAGCTGGTATGAACGCTCAACCCATGAGGCGCGACGAGACGCGAGTTACCGCCTACAAAGACGGTCCGTTCCTTCTCCGAGGGTCGTTCTGCGTCCTGGACGAGGCAGGGAACGAGATCCCCACGACACGTCGCGTCGTTGCCCTATGCCGCTGCGGGTGTTCCTCGATAAAGCCCTTTTGCGACGGGACTCACGTGCGCATCGGATTCAAAGCGCCCGCATCTCCCCGTTACGAAAACGAGACCTGAGCTCGCCGACGGGGGTCGCTGATTTTCTGAGCACGGTTCGAGCGTAAGGAACGCCTCCCAGAAAGAAGCGCGCTCCGAGCGCGGCCCACGAGGTGATCGCGCGCTCGGTGAGCCACAGCGGGGCGAAAAGGCTTGTCGACGGCGGGAAATACGCGGTGGCACCGGCCCTCCGACGGCCTTTTTCGGCGACGCCTACCGCCACGGCCGCACCGACCAGTAGCGGGCCCGACCGTCGCTTCACGAGTGCCGTCGCGACAGCCGGGCCGAGCGCCAACC
>JALZGD010000061.1:0-2020 GCA_030861205.1 Actinomycetota bacterium | reverse complement strand
GACACGCTGCGACCAGAAATGACGCGCAGGCGGCGGCGATCGTCTTACATACAGATCGACGGCTTCGTCGACGCGGCCGCCGGATGCCGCAACGGTCCTGATCAGCTCGAGGTTCTCGAACAGGAGATCGCCGTCGTAGCCGCCCATCTCGACGAATCCCGTTCGTCGGAGACCGAGAGTGCCGGGGAAGTCGATCCATACTGCCCGGTTCAACAAGCTCCTCGCCGCATCCCACCGCGCATGCCACGGCAAGGGATCGAAATAGTTCTGAGGCACAACGAGATCCGCGGAATCGAGACGCCTCAGCATCTCCTCGATCTCGGCATCCCCGTATCGAACGTCGTCGTCGGCGACGCTCACCTTCTCGCCCGAGGCAGCGACCACACCCGTGATGACGTTCGTCACCTTGCGATAGGCGAAGTCGAACCGTTCGTCGGGTTTGATGTGGCGCACATCTCGGCCCCACGAATGGTCGTGGGCAAGGAATACCTCGTCGGGTGAATCGTCGACGACGATCACCTCCAATGTCTTGGAGAGACCCGTCAAGTAGCCCTGGAAAGAATCGGACGTCAAGGGCTCTCGTGAGTAGAGCGGGAGCACGTAGCTCGCGAGCGAGGTGGTCGTCATACCGTCACCGTCACGGGTCCGAACAACGAAGAGCGTCCCGCTTCCCACGCGGCCAACAGATGATCTGCAACGATCTCGTCGAGCGCGATGAGGGCCCGCGCTCCGAATTCGATACCGCTCCGCAGCTCCGGATGATCTTCCGCGAGCGATCCCGCGAGATCGTGCAGAGCTATCTGTTCGTGAACCGCATCGGCCTCTACGTGTTCTTCGTAGAACTCGACGGCTTCCCGCCGCCCGATCCGTCTTAGGCCGTTGGCGTACTTCCGATTGGGCAGCGGTGAGGTCATCTCGAACACGGCGAGGTGACCGACGATCTCTCCGAGGAACGCCCTGTGCAGGCCGAAAAGCGACATCAGGTTGACGGAGCTCAAGACAACGCCACTGATCGAGTCGAGATACGCACCGTATCGAGGATCGAGCCCGAGCCGCTCCATCAGCCGCCCGTACATCGCGGCATGGATCCGGTGTGCGTCGCCGCCTCCGTACTCGTCGCTCTGGATCTCTACGAGAGCTGCTTTCGGGCGGCCCGACAAGCGCGGGATCGCCCACGAATGCGGATCGGACTCCTTCAGGTGGTAGGCCGACCGTTGGAGTACGAACTCTTTGAATTGGTCGACCGTGGCGCGACGGGCCATGAATTCCGTCAAACGGCCGCGGTCGGGAGTTCCGACGAGCTCCCGCAGCACGTCGGTTACCGCGGTGGCGCGATCCCCTGGTGCCGGCACCACGAGGCGGACGGATTGCAAGAACCGCTGCTCGAGGTCACGGCGCGCCGCCAGAAGCGTTGGCTCCCACTCCCATTCGGGATCGACGCCGTCGAATCCCCGGTAGTGGAGCTCGTAGCAGCAATACAGCGCCAGCGGCGAGTCTTCTCCCGCGATCGGGTCGTCAATAGCCGACGGTTTTTCCGAGAGCGCGCGCGGAGACCCGACAAGGTGATCGAACAGCCAAGCCGTGACGGGGCCCCGCGGCCTCGGGAGTGGCGCCATGGAACTGCGCTACCCCCGGGCAACCGAAGCGAAACGAAGCGAGCTGGAACCGCAGCTACGTAGCCGCGGCCGTAGCGCCCTCGGCCCCCGCCGTGCCGAAATAGATCGAGAGGAGGCCGGTGGCCAGATGCAGGTAGTTGTCGGGATCACCAGCTCCGTCGATAGCCATGAAGTGCAGATCGAAGAGCCCCAGAACGAAAACCAGCAACAGGACTGCACCGAACAGGGTGTTTACGCCCTTCGCCGCTGAATGCCGTCCGGCAGCGCCGATCCAGACGATGCCCAGCACGATGTGGATCACATTGTGCAGAGGATTGAGATTGAAGATCAACAACGTCTTGTCGTAGTTCGCAGTGTGAGCGTGGGCGAAGTTACCGAAGCCGTTGGTGACGAAGATCCCCACG
>JALZGD010000060.1:6593-10654 GCA_030861205.1 Actinomycetota bacterium | reverse complement strand
CTTCTTCGGCGAGCCACCGGATGACGTCATCGACCGAGGTCTCGGTAGAGGTCCCGTCGAATCGGTCGCTGTTCATCAGCATTCCCGGGCCTACGTATGACTGCTCCATCGTCCGTCCGTCGAGCTCACCATCGGGTGGTCGGATGACCGGACGGATCTCCAGCCCATAGGTGCGCGCGAACTCGAAATCGCGCTGGTCGTGCGCCGGCACGGCCATGATCGCTCCCGTGCCGTAATCCATCAGGACGTAATCCGCGATCCACGCGGGGATGCGTTCGCCGTTCACGGGATTGAGCGCGTTGCGCCCGAGGAACATCCCTTCTTTAGCTCGGTCCGTCGACGTCCGGTCGATGTCGGTCAGCGAGTCGACCCTGCGACGAAAGTCAGCAAGCTCGCTTTCTCGACCAGTTCCTTGCACCAGCCGATCAACGAGAGGGTGCTCCGGAGCCATCACGAAGAAGGTTGCCCCCCACAACGTATCGGGTCGCGTCGTGAAGATCGTTACCGGCTCGTCGATACCCTCGAGTGAGAACTCGACTTCTGCGCCCTGAGATCGTCCGATCCAGTTGCGCTGCAACATGCGTAGGCGGTCGTTCCATCCCGTGTTCAGAGCCATGTCGTCGAGCAAACGGTCCGCGTACTCGGTGATCTTGAAGAACCACTGCGTCAGATTCCGCTTCTCGACGAGCGTCCCGCAGCGCTCGCAACGGCCGTCGACTACTTGTTCGTTAGCGAGGACCGTCTTGTCCTTCGGGCACCAGTTGGCCGGCGCCGCTTTGCGATACGCAAGTCCGCGCTCGTAGAACCTCAAGAAGAACCACTGGTTCCACCTGTAGTAATCGGGATCGCACGTGATCACGACTCGATCCCAATCGAACGAGCACCCAAGCTGCTCCATCGAGGCGCGATGTTTTGCGATGTTCTCGTAAGTCCACTTCTTTGGATCGATACCCCGCTGGATCGCGGCGTTTTCCGCAGGAAGACCGAACGCGTCCCACCCGATCGGGTTCAGGACCTCGTAGCCCTGCATCCGCGCGAAACGAGCGATCGCGTCGTGGATCGAGAAGATCTCGACGTGACCCATGTGTAGGTCTCCCGACGGGTACGGGTACATCGTGAGCGTGTATCGCTTGTTCTCGGGATCGGGCTCATCGCTCGCGCTATACGCATGCGTCGAGATCCAGTGATCTTTCCAGCGGGCCTCGATCGATTTGAAGTCGTACTCACGGCTCATCGAATCACCCTAAAGGGCCGTCGCGAGCCGTCGCTTGCACGTCACGGGGGGCAAGCGCCGAACGGAGCAGTCGAGAACTCGGGGAAACGATCGAGCCCGTTGAAGGACGCGCTCGACGTTTCGTGACGTGCCGGATCCGACTTAAGCGCGGCACCTTGGACCGTGTAGAAGTCGCGGGTGACCCCGTAAACGTCCACCCCTCGCTCGGTGGCGAACGACACGACGATCTCACCGCCCTCGGCGCAGTCCGGCGCATCGAGGTGTCCGACGCTTCCGCCATACGCAAACACGTCGTGCGGCGACGCCGGCGCGTCCTTGGGCAGCGTCAGTGGAAGAAACGCGCCGTCGACGTCCGTGAATACCGAAGCGAACTGCGTCGAGGCCCCCTGGGCGACGTCCACGACGACTTCTTCACCGCCCGAGCCGGTGATCTGGGCCACTGAATGAAGTCTCGGCTGTGGGAGCCCACCTTCGAGGCTCCACGTCGAGATGGGACCCGACACCTCGCCGGATCGCGTATCGGCAATGAGGAAGGCCTGGCACCGGTCGGGAGCCGCGCGGTCGAGTGCGATCGCGATCTGATCGTCGATCCCGTCGCCGTCAACGTCGCCCGAGATCGTTCCGGGTTGGCGCACACCGGATACCACCGTCGACTGGTTCGGGCACGTCCCCGTTGCGACCGGCTCGGACGGCGTCGAACTCGGCGACAGTTGCGGCTGAATGATGCTCGAAGCAGCGGTAGGAGGCCCGACCTTCGGTGTGGCGGGCATGTCGACATCGTTCGAACACGACGCGAGAACGAGCAGTGCAAGTGACACAGCGATGACGGGTGACTTCACCCGCCGAATGTTAGGCGGCGGCAAAGAGCTGCCCGGTGATCAGCGCCGGACGAGCGGATCCCCGCAGGAACCAACCTTTACACTCGCAAGTCTGGGCCCGTGGCGCAGTTGGTAGCGCGTCTGACTGGCAGTCAGAAGGTCGTCGGTTCGAATCCGATCGGGTCCACCACGTCGCCATCCTCCTTATCCGCCGCAGCGGATCCCACTCGCCCATAGATTGACATTCATGGGAATTAGCAATTGACGACACGTACGTGTTGTGAGATACTAGCGGCATGGCCGCACGAAAGAGGAAGTCAGTAGAGCCGGTTCACTCGTCCGAGAGCCAAATGACGTTCTCTCGGTTCCTACAGCTCTTCCCTGACAACGACGCGTGCCTCGACTACCTGCGGGACAAGTTCTATCCGGCCGGTACCGAGTGCCCCCACTGTCACAAGGCGTCGAAGTTCCACCGGGTCAAGGGACGATCCTCGTACTCCTGCCAGTACTGCCGCGGCCAGGTGTACCCGACGGCGGGCACGATCTTCCACAAGTCCACGACGAGCTTGCAGCTTTGGTTCTGGGCGATCTATCTAATGTCGTCCACCCGTTGCGGCATGAGCGCGAAGCAGTTGGAGCGAGAGATAGGCGTTTCGTATCCGACCGCACACCGCATGTTCAAGCAAATCCGTTCTCTGCTCTCCGACGCCGATGGAAACCCTTTGTCAGGCAAGGTTGAGATGGACGAAACGGGCGTCGGCGGTAAGCCTCGCGCGAACCAACTGAAAACACGGCAGGAGCGCCGCGCGTGGGCCGACCAAAAGGCAACCGTGTTTGGCATGGTTGAGCGCGGCGGGCAGGTGCGCGCGTTCGTGGTGCCAGATCGCAAGGGCGCGACGTTGGGCGAGTACGCGAGGCGCAACGTCGATGCAGGGGCGACGATCTACACGGATGAGTTCCCGCTATACGTCGGGTTGGGACGCGGCTACGCCGACCACAAGAGGATCAAACACAAGGCCCGTATCTACGCCGAGGGCGACGTGACAACCAACAGCATCGAAGGATTCTTCGCCATGCTGAAGAACGCGATCATCGGCGTGCATCACGGAGTCTCAAAAGAGCACCTGCAGAGCTACGTTGACGAGTACACGTTCCGGTTCAATCGTCGCGACGGTCGGACGCCCCTCTTTTGGGCGATCCTCGACCGCGTTCAGAAGAACGACGGTCTAGCCGCTCAGTAGCCTTGTCTAGCGCGCCCAGGAAGTCGTCTTCCGAGTAGCCCGGAGTCTGTTTGGCTTTGGTTTCCTTGGAGGGCGGTTTCGGTTTCTGCGCATTTTTGTCCTGAGAATTTCCGGCCATCTACCTGCAGTCCCTCACTCGGCGTACTCGGTTGGTAACGCAGTGTCGCGAAGCGTGATTGACCGCGCGCGCTCCGTGGTCGTACACTCGTCCACGATCGTGGACGGCGGGGGGATCGAACCCCTACACCCCGACCCTAAATCGGGGCCTCGCCACCAACGAGTCCGCCGCCCAGATCGCGGAACAAGTGGTACGTGCCGGGCTGGGGAGCTACCCCAGCCCGACTGTTTCCGAGGGGGCGCGGATACGTGCCCGCACAACCCTCAGACCTAGGCCGTCTCTGAGTTCTCCTCCTGGTTATCGAAGACGTCGCCCAAGACTGACTGCGCCACATCTGGCAGTTGCTGCATGAGGTGTTCCACCACGACTTCGCGGATGCGCCTCTCCATTTGGGGTGGGACGTTGAATGCGGGCGTGGCAAGGGAACCCACCTGCCAGTCAATTCCCAAGCGCTCCTGAATCCAGCTGCGGATCAGCGTAGTAACGCCGACGCCGCGTGCGGTTGCCGCCTCTTGGAGCAACCGCATCGTCTCGTCGTCGAAACGAACTGCCAGCTGCCGCGACAAAGGACCGCGTGCCGGAATCTCTGGCACGTCGTCGAAGTACAGATTCTGGGAGTTTTGAAGCTTCTCCGGTGCTTGCACCGAATC
>JALZGD010000060.1:0-6583 GCA_030861205.1 Actinomycetota bacterium | reverse complement strand
AATCCCACCGCCTTCCTTTTCCCGGCCCCACGAAAGCGTTAGGTGAAACCCTCGCGCATCCCACGCGGGATGCGGCGGCAATTCAGCTGGTTTGGGCCTAGCGATTCTTTCCGAAGTAATAGCCAGCAGCCGCGCCGACAGCTGCTGTGATCCACGGAAAGACGTCGTTCCACCACGGCCTGATCTTGTCCCAGTGGCCAGTTAGCGCCTGAGCGGCCCCGATGAAGATGACTCCGCCGACGATGATTACTAGGGCCAGTGCGAGACGCCCGCGATTTTTCGCATCGATTACTGCGGGCTGTTCGCTTACTCGATTCAGGTCAACCGGGGGAACAGTTGGTTCCCCCGCGGCTGAGCTACCTGGCGATGACCTCTCGGACTTCGGTTCCGGATCCGTTCTGTCGCTCAATTAGGACACGCCCCCCGGATTGCTTGGCGTCTTGAAACCACTTTTCTAGCGCTAGGGCATCCCGGAGAACTTCCACCTTCGATTTCCCCTCGCGCAAAGCGATCTCCTCTAGCGTGGCATACGCATCATCCGAGAAGCTCACGCTAAAGCGGGCCATTTCTATCCTCCTAATCTTCTTAGTCTCTTAACCTGCTATTTCCAGCTCTTTATGCACCACTCTTGCACCATTCTTGAACCACTTATGCACCGTTAAGATGCCCAATTAAGCCGTAGTTGCATGCATGTAATTAGGCTTCTGGCTCATTTTTGTGTGATGAGCACAATCGACCAACTAATCGCCTCAGGAATCGTTTACGTGTCGTGGTTTGCTAATTCCCACATTCATCGATATAGTGGCTACCCTTATATCGATGGATGTCGATACACGGGTGTCTGAGCTTTCGCTGCCGGTCGTCGATTGCTGCAGCCCGCTGCAGGCCCCAGACATGTCCGAATCGGAGGCCGCTGCAACCGCTCGCCTCTTCAAGGCGCTCGGCGATCCCCACCGAGTTCAGATCGTCAACCTGCTTGCGAACTCTGCCGAGGCGGTATGCGTCTGCAACATCACGGAAGTGCTCGGCCTCTCACAGCCCACTACGAGCTTCCACCTGAAGAAGCTCACCGACGCCGGGCTCCTCCACCGAGAGCAGCGCGGAACGTGGGCTTACTACTCGCTCGATCGAGCCGCCTTGGAGATCCTTGAAGCCGTTGTCCAGAAAGGGAGATGACAGATGAGCGACGTCAGAGATCGAGTACGCGAGCGCTACGCGGAGGCGGCACTTTCGGTAACCAATGAAGGGGCGGCATGTTGTGATTCCGATTGCTGCGGTGGAACCCAATTCGGCAGCGGCTTGTACGACATCATCCAGCGAAAAGAGCTTCCCGAGGCTGCCGTTCTAGCAAGTCTCGGCTGTGGCAACCCGATCGCGGTCGCCGATCTGCACGAGGGCGAAGTCGTGCTCGACCTCGGATCGGGCGGCGGTATCGACGTCCTGCTCTCAGCACGCCGGGTAGGCCGGACCGGCAAGGCCTATGGGCTCGACATGACGGACGAGATGTTGCAGCTGGCGGAGCAGAACAAGGCAGCGGCGCAGGTAGACAACGTTGAATTCCTCAAAGGCGAGATCGAGGCGATCCCGTTGCCGGACAGGTCGGTCGACGTCGTCATCTCCAATTGCGTGATCAACCTCTCGGCGGACAAGCCGCGCGTCTTCGCCGAGATGGCTCGCGTTCTGCGGCCGGGCGGCCGTGTTGGCATAACGGATATCGTCGCCGCCGACGAATTGTCCCCGGAAGACCGGGCCGCGCGGGGCTCATACGTCGGATGCATCGCCGGAGCCCTATCGCTCTCCGAGTACTCCGATGGACTGCGCGCGGCCGGCTTCACGGATGTCTCCGTGGCGCCAACGCACGAGGTCGTGGACCAGATGTTCTCTGCGATCGTGAAAGCGACAAAACCCACCACGCGTTAGTTTGGGTCGATGCATCGCGTCAGCCGCATACACACGCCGAAAGTCAGCGCCCCGTCGGGCGAAGCGGAGGACGAACGACCCATCATCCTCTTCGTCTGCAGGCACAACGCCGGCAAATCGCTCGTCGCCGAAGCGCTTCTCGAGCGCCTTGCGGGTGACCGCTACGCGGCCCGATCTGCCGGACCGGAGCCATCACCCAAACCTCACCCCGAGGTGGTTGAAGCTATGCGCGAGGAAGGCATCGAACTCGCGGCCGATCCCGGAACGCTACTTACGCAAGAGTTGGCCGATTCTGCTGCCCTGATCGTCTCGATGGGATGTGACGTCTCGGAGACGTGCCGCGTGACGTCGACCGAGATCGAGGACTGGGTTCTCGAGAACGGAAAGGGCAAGTCACCCGAGGAAGTCGCAGACATGCGCGACGAGATCGAGATGAAGGTGCGCAACCTCGTCGCGCGCCTCGATAGAGAGACGTTTTCAGCCTAAGTCTCCGGCGACTGATCTCCCTGCGACGGGCCTTCGCCGGCGCGACCACGCCCTCGACGTCTTCTCCGGCGACCACGTTTCCTCTTCGGTGCCGTTTCCGATGTCGATTGGCGGTGCATCCCGGGAGCCTTCTCGCGACGCGGCGCGCCGTCGTCGGGAAGAGGTGGCGCCGGCTCGTCGGCGGGGGCACCGGATGGTCGGGCGCTTGGTGGCTTTCTGTCTTTCTCATCGGCGACCTTCAAAGTGATCCGGTACTCCTGTGGATACTGCGGAACGCCCCATTCGGACTGCAGCTCACCGATCACTTGCTCGAGCGTTTGCCCGTCCGGAGGAGCGGTCAGCTGCGCGGGCCGTTCCGTCGCGACGGCCCTAACGAGGTCTTCCGACGACTCTGGAGACTTCGGTATGTCGGCAGCGCGCTCGCGACCTCGTCTGCCGCGGCGACGGCGTTGGCCGGTCGGCTGCGGAGAGCCTTCCTGAGGTGGTGGCTTCGGCTGCTGCTGTTGTTGTTGCTGCTGCGGGTTCTTGTTCTGCGAGGAGCCTGAGCGACGGCGACCTCCGCGTCCCCTACGTCGCCTCCGCGGCTGCTGGCTCATCGGTTCCCTCCCAAGGATCTCTGAACTCGATCACCGGAGCGTCGGACCAGAGACGCTCCAGGTTGTAGTACTCACGGTCCTCCTTCTGGAAGACGTGCACCACGAAGTCGACGTAGTCGAGGAGCACCCAAACACCCTCTCGCTCGCCCTCACGACGGAATGGTTTGATGCCGCGGCCGCGAGAACCAGGTGCTTGCCTTGATCCTTCGTGGTCCGTTTCAGCGCGTCCGCAGGAAGTCCTTTCCGACAACGATCGTGAGGTCCACGATACCTTGCGCTTGCGCCGAAACCTGCACCTGGCCAACGCCCAGAAGACGCTTTGCTTCCTGCGCCTGAGCCAATCCCTGGGGCGTATCGCTGTAGGTAACGATCCGGGTTGTCTGGTAGTCGAGCCGCGGCGCGTTTCCTCCCAAGATGACTTTGAATCCGTGCCCGACTAACCGCTTGGCGACCTCCTCGCCGATGCCGGGCACGCCGTTTCCATTCAGGACCTGAACTTTGATCTCGTCGCGGGTCGGGGGTAGTGCCGGGAAAGTGTCGTGCACGAACGCAGCGATCTCATCCGCGTCGGCTTCGTACAGCGCCTCGCCTCCGGCGCTGACGGGCTTCACCGGCAAGGTGGTGATCATCCTCTGGTCGTCGGACAGGGCCGCAAGGTCGGTGAAAAGCGCAGCGTTGTCCGATGTGCTCGCGTCGCTCGTAACTGCAGTCGATGCCGCGTGGATGTCTTTGTCGAGCACCTCGGGAGTACCCGAGAAGCGATCGAACAGAGCCGTCCAGAACGCGACCTGGCGACTGCCGGATTCGATGTCGTCGCTCCCGACCGACACATATAGGAGCTT
This sequence comes from Actinomycetota bacterium, assembly GCA_030861205.1. Classification (GTDB taxonomy): domain Bacteria; phylum Actinomycetota; class CADDZG01; order CADDZG01; family WHSQ01; genus JALZGD01. Next base: position 2,739 of record JALZGD010000060.1, on the reverse strand, counting down.
GACGAGGTCGTGAGGATCGAGACTCTGACGTCCCGCCTGGATAACGATCTTCTGTTCCTTGTGACCCACAGGAACGGTGATGTCGTTCGGGACGTCCACCGTCAACGAACCGATCTGATCGAAGAACACCTCCGCCGACCGGTCGCTCAGCTCGATGTAATGGTCGATGGGGACACCCAGCAGGTTCTGCGTACTCAGTAGGAGCAACGGAAGCCCGCCAGACGACAGTGATTCCCCCAGTCCGAGCAAACCTCGACCGGGGATCTGGGCCGCCGTATGCGGCGGGATGAATACGACCGCTCCACGATCGCCGGTTCGGTCGATATAGAGCAACGCGAGCCAGAGCGCCCCCTTTGACGTGTCTGTCTCGGAATCTCCGACGATCAGCGTCGTCGTGACGGTGCCGGGTGCAGGCGCGGAGCGGGTCGCGCCGGTAGAACCACCTGCGCCGGTCTCGTCCGAGCCCGAGAAGACAACGACCGCGGCGACGGCACCCGCCGCGACCGCAAGAGCCAACACCAGCGCAAGCACCGACAATGCAGCCGTTCTTCGCCGCCTGCGTCGTTTCTGTTCGAGCGCCGCGCGCCGGGGGCCGAACGGCCGCGCGTCGACACCGGCTCGATACCTGCCGGGTTCCGGTTCGGGTTCGGGTTCGGGTTCGGGTTCCGGTTCCGGTTCCGGTTCCGGTTCCGGTTCCGGCTCGGGTTCCGGTTCCGGTGCTGCGCTTGGTTGTTCTCCGGTGTCGCGGTCACTGAAGATCTCGTCACCGGAGACGTCTTGGTCGCGGCGTCGACGACGTCGTCTAGGCATGAGCGACTTCGTCCTCGGTGACGTACAGTCCGTTCGCGCGTATGTAGTTCTCGACCGCGGGGGGAACCATGTACGCGATCGACCGGCCCCTACGAACGCGTTCACAGATGTCGGTCGAAGACACGTCAACGAGAGGCATCGCGACCTCGCTCAGGTCGGCGTCGACAAGATCCGGGAGGCCCTCGTTCCCCGACCGCGACACAACGACGATGTGCGTCGATGCGACGAGGTCGTCGACGTTGTGCCACGTCGACAAGCCGGTAGCTGCGTCGGCACCGAGGATGAAGAAGAGCTCGGTTTCCGGCCCGTAGAAATCGCGAAGGGCCGCAACAGTATCGACCGAGTACGTGGGGCCGCCGCGGTCGAGTTCGATCCGTGAGACTGCGAAGCGACGGTCGCCCGCGATAGCGAGAGTCGTCATCAGCAGCCGGTCCTCGCCGTCCGAGTACAGCGACTTCTGCCACGGCCGGCCGGCCGGGACGAACAGCACCCGATCGAGCTGGATAGCGCTCGCGACCTCGGACGCGGCGATGAGATGCCCGATATGGATCGGGTCGAACGTGCCTCCCATGATGCCAAGCCGCAGAGGATCCATCTGGATAGCTAAACCGAAAACCACGAGAAGTTGACGGAACAGCTCAGGTTCGGACCTGGCCCTGCCCCCACACGACGTACTTCGTGCTCGTTAGCTGGCGCAGTCCCATGGGCCCACGCGCGTGAAGCTTCTGAGTCGAGATGCCGATCTCCGCTCCGTATCCGAACTCGCCACCGTCCGAGAAACGCGTAGATGCATTGACGAACACCGAACCGGAGTCCACTTCCTGGGCGAACCGGCGAGCGGCCTCGATGTCTTGGGTGACGATCGCCTCGGCGTTCGACGTCCCCCATCGGTTGACGTGCGCGATCGCCTCGTCCAATGAATCGACTACGCGCACCGCGATGATCAGGTCGAGATACTCGGTCCCCCAATCTCCGTCGGCGGCGGCTTCGGCCCGCGGCCACAGTTTGCGGACGCGCTCGTCACCTCTGATCTCCACACCTGCTGCATCCAATGCGTCGAGCGTCTGTGGGAGCCACTTCTCGGCGATCTCGGCATGGACCAACAACGTCTCGGCTGCATTGCACACGCTTGGTCGCTGTGTCTTCGCATTGACGACGATCGCTTCCGCCATCTGAGCGTCGGCGGAAGCATCCACATAGACGTGGCAATTGCCGTCACCGTCGATGATGACGGGGACCGTCGCGTTCTGCTCGATGGATTCGATGAGGGCTCGTCCGCCCCGCGGCACCAGGAGGTCGACGTAGCCCTTCGCTTGCATGAGCCGCACGGCCGCCTCACGGTCGGTGTCCTCGACCAGTTGGATCGCGGCCTCAGGCACGCCTTCCCGAGCGGCGGCTTCCGTAAGAACCGAGGCCACCGCCTTGTTCGATTCGAGAGCTATGCGAGAGCCGCGCAGCACGCTCGCGTTGCCCGATTTCAGGCAAAGACCGGCGACATCGGCCGTAACGTTCGGACGCGCCTCGTATATGACTGCGACGACGCCGAGAGGCGCTCGAACCTTTTCGATGAGCAGGCCGTTCGGTCGCTTCCATCCCCCGATCACCTCGCCGACGGGGTTGGGTTGTGCCGCTACCGCGCGCAGCCCCGCAGCCATGCCGGCGATCCGTGACTCCGTCAGCGTCAATCTGTCGATCAACGTCGAACTGGTGCCGTCCTCGCGCGCTCGCTCGACATCGGTCGAATTGGCGGCCATCAGGCGAGAGCCGTTGGACTCGAGCGCGTCGGCCATCGCTTGCAGAGCCGCATCCTTGACCTCTGAAGTGAGACCGGCTACGAGCGGCGCGACCTCGTGAGCGGTGCGACAGATCTCGTCAACTGAAGTCATGGGGTTCCTCCAATACGACGAGCTGATCGCGATGGATGACTTC
>JALZGD010000235.1:561-3841 GCA_030861205.1 Actinomycetota bacterium | reverse complement strand
CGTCTCGACGCTCTTCGAGGAGCTCTTGAACCTGCTCGAGCAAGGCCAGGTCCTCACGGCCGACTCGATCGGACGGTCGATCGACATCATCAAGACGTCTGACCAGGGAAGCATCTCGGAGATCCTGGGCGACAGGCTCGTCGTCACTCACACGGGAAAGGCCATCCGCCCGAAGACTTCGGGGCAGAAGCGCTACGTGGATGCCATACGGAAGAACACGATCGTGTTCGGAATCGGCCCCGCCGGAAGCGGAAAGACCTACCTTGCGGTCGCCATGGCGATCAAGGCACTAAAGGCCCACGACGTGTCTCGGATCGTTCTCACACGGCCGGCGGTCGAGGCCGGGGAGCGTCTTGGGTTCCTGCCCGGCGATCTCGCCGCGAAGATCGATCCCTACCTCAAGCCCTTGTACGACGCCCTCTACGAGATGCTCGAGCCCGACACATTCCATCGCTACGTCGAGCAAGGGACGGTCGAGATCGCGCCGCTGGCCTTCATGCGGGGGCGGACGCTGAACGACGCGTTCATCATCCTGGACGAAGCTCAGAACACGACGCCGGAGCAGATGAAGATGTTCCTCACGCGACTGGGATTCGGATCCCGCGCCGTCGTGACGGGTGACGTCACACAGGTCGACTTGCCCTCGGGAGCGCGCTCGGGACTCATCGTCATCGAGGACATCCTGGTCGATATAGAAGGGGTTGCATTCACACACCTCGATGCTCGCGACGTGGTCCGTCACAAGATCGTGCAAGACATCGTCGAGGCGTACCGCGTCTTCTCCGAGCATGCGTGACCATGGACGTCTTTGTTGCGAACGAGCAAGAGCTGCCGGTGCCCGAGGCGCGTTTATCCGACCTAGCTCGGCACGCTCTAGACCAGGAAGACGTCGACGACGATGCTGAGTTATCGATCCTCTTCGTTGCCTCCGATCACATCCGCCGGCTGAACGAACGCTTCGCGGGTGACGACTACGCAACCGACGTTCTGTCTTTCCCGATGATGGAGGATGAGGACGACACGTTGCTCCTGGGTGACGTCGTCATCTGCCCCCAGGTTGCCCACGACAACGCGACGCGCTTGGGTCACTCTGCCGACGCCGAGCTCGAGACTCTGCTGGTGCACGGGATCCTCCACCTACTGGGGTACGACCACGACGACGAACAGGACAAGAAACGCATGGACGCGCGATTGAGCGAGATCCTCCGAACGTACCGCAGCGTGTCGGCGGGATGATTCGATGACGGTCGCCCTTATCGTCTTTTTGCTATTCCTTGCCGGCTTCGGCGCGATGGCCGAAACCGCCGTGTCTCGCATGACCCTGATCCGGGCGCACCACTTGGTTCAGGAGAAGCGCCGCGGTTCGGATCTCCTCGTCAAGATCGTGGAAGACCCGGCCCCCTTCCTTAACATCGACCTGCTCGTCGTGCTCGTTTGCCATCTCACTGCTACGGCACTCGCAACGGGGATAGCGATCAGGCACTTCGGGAGCAGGGGCGAGGCATACGCGGCGATAGTCATGACGCTCTTGATCTTCGTGTTCTTCGAGGTCGTGCCCAAGACGTTCACGGTTCAACGCACCGAGCGCGCCGCGCTGATCGTCGCGCGGCCCCTCTACTACCTGGGCCGAGCTCTGCAGCCTTTGGCGAAAGCGCTCATCGGCATTGCCAACGCCGCCATGCTCGTCCTTCCGGGGCGCGGGCTGCCGCGCGGACCGTTCGTCACCGAAGACGAGATCAGGCACATGGTCGACGTCGCCGAGGAGGAAGACGAGATCGAGGAGGGCGAGCGCGAGCTCATCCACTCCGTCTTCGAGTTCGGCGACACGATCGTCCGAGAGGTGATGGTTCCCAAACCCGACATGGTGATGATCCGTGCAGATTCGACGTTGGAGCAAGCTCTGGAAGTAATCCTCGGCGCGGGTTACTCCAGGATCCCGATGTACGAAGACGACACCGACAACATCGTTGGCCTGTTGTACGCGAAGGATCTCCTGAAGGGGATGCACGAGTCGAAACGGGCCCCTCGGATCAAAGCTCTAGCGCGCAAGCCTTTCTTCGTGCCGGAGCAGAAGAAGGTCGCGGAGCTGCTTCGCGAGATGCAAGAGCAGCGGACGCATATGGCGATCGTGATCGACGAGTACGGCGCGACGGCCGGGCTGGTGACGATCGAGGACTTGATCGAGGAGATCGTCGGCGAGATCGTCGACGAGTACGACCGCGAAGAGCCGCTCGTCGAGCCTGTCGGCGACGCGGCGTTACGTGTCGACGGGAAGCTCCCGATCGACGAAGTGAACGAGCTCCTACAGGTCGACCTCCCACACGAAGAGTGGGACACCGTAGGGGGGCTCGTGTTCAGCCTCACGGGGCGAGTGCCGACTGTCGGTGAGACCGTGAGTTTCGATTCCCTTGAATTCAAGACCGAACGCGTCATGGGACGGCGTATAGCGAAGGTTCTGATCACCAAGCTCGAATCGGAGCCGCAAGAGCCGATCGAATCGTGAGGTCTGGGTTCGTCGCCGTCGTCGGTCGGCCCAACGTCGGCAAGTCGACGCTTCTCAACGCTTTGGTGGGCACCAAGGTCGCGATCACGTCCGACAGATCGCAGACGACTCGATCAGCGATCCGGGGCATTCTGACGTCGGAGGAGCCCGAACCGGCTCAGGCGGTATTCGTCGACACGCCGGGCTATCACAAGCCTCGTTCCTTGCTCGGAACGCGTTTGAATGACGTCGTTCGTTCGGCGTGGGCAGATGTCGACGTCGCGTTGCTCGTCGTCGACGCAGCGGCCGGGATCGGACGCGGTGATCACCGCGTTGCTACGGACCTTCGAAAAGCGAACCGGCGAACCATCTGCGCGGTGAACAAGATCGACATCTTGAAGCCGGATCGGATCGCAGAGGCCCTTTCTGCAGCGGCGACACTCGGCGACTTCGACGAGTACGTCCCCATCTCGGCCGCCACGGGCGACGGCGTCCAGCTCCTGAGGTCGTTGGTTGTAGGCCGTTTACCTGAGGGCCCCATGTACTATCCGCCCGATACGAGGACGGACCAACCGCCTCCCGCTTTCGTCGCAGAGCTCGTCAGGGAAAAGATCCTGGTTCGGGCGCGCGAGGAAGTCCCACACTCGGTCGCGGTCGTAACCGAGGACTACGAAGAGCGCGACGACGGATTGTTGGAGATCCGGGCGACGATCTTCGTCGAGCGCGATTCCCAGAAAGGCATCGTCATCGGAAAACAGGGCGCAACCCTCAAAGCCGTCGGAACCGAAGCTCGGGAAG
>JALZGD010000235.1:0-551 GCA_030861205.1 Actinomycetota bacterium | reverse complement strand
CTTTCTCGATCTGCACGTGAAGGTCGAAAAGGACTGGCAACGACGCGCTTACGCCTTGGAAAGGCTCGGCTTCGGATCGTGAGACGTGCACCGGCCTACGAGGTCCGCAATCTCCGCAAGATCTACAAGTCTCCGCGCGTTGTCGCCAACGATGGCATCTCGTTCACGGTGGAGCCGGGCGAAGCCTTCGGTCTGTTGGGACCGAATGGCGCGGGCAAGTCGACCGTCGTCCGCCAGCTAGTCGGCTTGACGGACCCGACCTCGGGAGAGATCAACTTGCTCGGCGAGGCCGTGGCGGGGCGGCGTCAGACCAAGCGCATCGGCCGAACGGTCGCTTACTTGCCGCAAGGCTCGTTGTCACTCGGCGAGCTAACCGTCCTCGAGGCGACCACCTACACCGGAGCGCTCCGAGGGATCGACCCGGCTACGGCCGCTACCGAGGCCGAGGAATTACTCGGCATCTTGACGATCGGGGATCTTGCCGAGCGTCCGATCCGTAAGTTGTCCGGGGGACAGAAGCGGTTGGCTCAGATAGCGATGACCCTCGTAGG
>JALZGD010000234.1:2312-3846 GCA_030861205.1 Actinomycetota bacterium | reverse complement strand
CAGGCCGAACAGCGCCCGCGCCTCGTCGTCGGACATCGCCGCTTCCCCGGTCGTGACCGGACGGATCGAGCGGTAGCGCGTCATGCCCGTCCCCGCCGGGATCAGCTTCCCGATGATGACGTTCTCTTTGAGGCCGAGCAGCGGGTCCGACTTACCGCGGATCGCGGCCTCCGTGAGGACACGCGTCGTCTCTTGGAACGAAGCCGCCGACAGCCACGACTCGGTGGCAAGCGACGCCTTCGTGATCCCCATGAGGACCGGACGAGCCGTTGCTGCTTCGCCACCGTTCGAGACAACCTGTTCGTTCGCCTCGGCGAACCCACGAGCATCGACGAGCTCGCCGGGGAGGAACTCGGTGTCGCCCGGTTCCACGACGGTGACCTTGCGCAGCATCTGGCGAACGATCAGCTCGATGTGCTTGTCATGGATCGGGACACCCTGCGAGCGATAGACGCTCTGCACCTCGTCGACCAGGTAGAGCTGAACGTCGCGCGTTCCCTGGATGTCGAGGATCTCATCCGGGTCCTTCGACCCTTCGGTTAGCGACTCGCCGGCCTGCACCTCTTGGCCGTCGCGGACACGAAGACGCGTCCGCCGGTTGACCTTGTAGGTGACGGGCTCGGAACCATCGTCGGGGATCAGCTCGAGTGAACGAGCACGTTCGTCCTCGTGGATCTCGACACGTCCCGAAGCCGACGCGATCTCGGCCTTCCCCTTTGGGGTACGGGCCTCGAACAGCTCGACGACACGGGGAAGACCGTGCGTGATGTCTGCACCGGAGACACCCCCCGTGTGGAAGGTACGCATCGTCAGCTGCGTGCCTGGCTCACCGATCGACTGAGCGGCCACGATCCCGACCGCCTCGCCGAGCTCGACCAAACGACCGGTCGCAAGAGAAACGCCGTAACACTTCTGGCATACGCCGTGCTTCGCCTCACAGGTGAGCACCGAGCGAACCACGACCTCTTCGACGCCTGCCGATTCGATTTTCTTCACCAGATCGCCGGTGACCTCGTCGCCGGCTTTCGCGATCACTTCTTTGCCGGCCACCGCGTCTTCGAGCAGGACGCGAGCTTGCAGTTTCTGCTTACGAGCACCGTGGGTCGAGATGAAGTATTCGAGAACCGTCAGCCCTTCGCGGAAGTTCGACCGGATCGGCCGCGGGATGATCTCACCGCGTGGGTTCGCCACGAGCCCACGCATACCGGCGATCTGACGGATCTGCACGATGTTTCCTCGTGCACCCGAGTTCATCATCATGTAGATGGGGTTGAGCTCGTCGAAGCTCTCCTCCATCGCGTCCTTGACCTGTTCGGTTGCTTCGGTCCAGATCTCGATCAGCTCTTGCCGGCGCTCGTCTTCAGTGATGACACCCTTGTTGTACTGAGACTCGACACGCTCGGCACGCTTCTCGTGCTCGGCAAGGATCTTCGGCTTCGCCGCCGGCGTAGTTACGTCTTCGAGACCGATCGTCGCACCCGACTTGGTCGCGTAGCGGAAGCCGATCGACTTGATCGCGTCCAACACATGAGCA
>JALZGD010000234.1:0-2302 GCA_030861205.1 Actinomycetota bacterium | reverse complement strand
ACATGAGCAAGCTCGAGCTTGTGGTACTCGCGCGCCACACGATCGATCAGCGCGGCAAGCTCTTTCTTCTTGACCGGGCTGTTCTGGAACGGGAAGTCGTCGGGGAACGCCGCGTTCAGGATCACGCGGCCCGCAGTCGTCTCCATGAGACGACCGGGATTGGCTTCGTAGTCCTCGACGCTCTCGCCCTCGAACCGCTTCAGCCCACGAACCTTGACCTTTGCGTGGATCCCAACAACACCTGCGTCGTATGCCATGACCAACTCGTTGGCGCTGGCGAACACGCGACCTTCGCCGGGCTCGCCGTCGTGCGCAACGGTCAGGTAGTAGCAACCGATGATCAGGTCCTGTGTCGGCGTAACGATCGGGTCTCCGTGAGCAGGCGATAGCACGTTGTGCGCCGACAGCATCAGGATGCGCGCCTCGGCCTGCGCTTCGGACGACAGCGGCACGTGAACGGCCATCTGGTCGCCGTCGAAGTCGGCGTTGAACGCGACACAGACGAGTGGGTGGATCTGGATCGCCTTGCCCTCGACCAAGACCGGCTCGAATGCCTGGATACCCAAACGGTGCAGCGTCGGCGCGCGGTTCAGCAGAACGGGGTGCTCGTGGATGATCTCCTCGAGAACGTCCCACACCTGCGGACGACTCCGCTCGACCATGCGCTTGGCCGACTTGATGTTCTGGGCGTGACCGAGATCGACCATCCGCTTCATCACGAATGGCTTGAAGAGCTCGAGCGCCATCTGCTTGGGCAGTCCGCACTGGTGGAGCTTTAGCGTCGGGCCGGCCACGATCACGCTACGGCCGGAGTAGTCGACACGCTTACCCAGGAGGTTCTGGCGGAAGCGGCCCTGCTTTCCTTTCAACATGTCGGACAGCGACTTCAGCGGACGATTGCCCGGGCCGGTGACCGGGCGGCCACGACGACCGTTGTCGAACAGCGCGTCGACCGCCTCTTGGAGCATGCGCTTCTCGTTGTTGACGATGATCTCGGGAGCGCCGAGGTCGAGAAGCCTCTTCAAGCGGTTGTTGCGGTTGATGACTCGCCGATAGAGGTCGTTCAGGTCCGACGTCGCGAAGCGACCACCGTCGAGCTGAACCATCGGTCGCAGGTCCGGTGGGATGACCGGAGCGCAGTCGAGGACCATGCCCATCGGGGAGTTCTTCTTCGTGGGGTCGGTGAAAGGCGCGATGACCTTCAGCCGCTTGATAGCGCGCTGACGCTTCTGACCCTTGGCGGTACGGATCTGCTCGCGCAGGAACTCCTCTTCCGCCTTGAGGTCGAGGCTCGACAGCAGCTCCTTGATCGCCTCGGCCCCCATGCCACCACGGAAGTAGTCCTCGTAACGATCCTTGAGCTCGCGCCATTTGATCTCGTCGTCGATGATGTCCTTCTCTTTGAGGTCTCGGAACATCTCGAACGTGTCGGACACGAGCTCGATGTTGCGCTGCGCGCGCTCGCGGACCTCTTTCTGCTGACGCTCGGCCTGGTTCTTCGCCGTCGTCTTCTCGGACGAGCGAGCCTTGCGCGCTTCCATCTCCTCTAGACGACCTTCGGTCTCTTTGAGGATCTCCTCGATGCGCTGATCGCGCTCGGACTCGAGACGCGCCACCTCTTTCTGCACTTCCTCTTCGAGGCGCGGAAGGTCTTTGTGACGCTTCGCATCGTCGACGTGAGTCACGATCGATGCCGCGAAGTAGATGACCTTCTCGAGGTCTTTCGGTGCAAGGTCGAGCAGGTAGCCGAGGCGCGACGGGACCCCCTTGAAGTACCAGATGTGCGTCACGGGCGCGGCCAGCTCGATGTGGCCCATGCGCTCGCGCCGTACCTTGGCGCGCGTCACCTCTACACCGCAGCGTTCGCAGATGATCCCCTTGAACCGAACGCGCTTGTACTTACCGCAGTAGCACTCCCAGTCCTTGGTGGGACCGAAGATCTTCTCGCAGAAGAGACCGTCCTTCTCCGGCTTGAGCGTCCGGTAGTTGATGGTCTCCGGCTTCTTTACCTCGCCGTTCGACCACGCACGGATCTGGTCTCCCGTCGCGAGGCCGATACGGAGTTCATCGAAATAGTTCACATCAAGCACGTGGCTTAGACCTCCTCAACGGAACTGGGCTCGCGACGTGACAGATCGATCCCGAGCTCTTCCGCGGTGCGGAAGATGTCTTCGTCGATCTCCTTCATCTCGATCTCTTCGCCTTCGGCCGAGAGGACCTCGACGTTCAGGCACAACGACTGCATCTCTTTGATAAGGACCTTGAAGCTCTCGGGGATGCCGGGCTCGGGGATGTTCTCGCC
>JALZGD010000059.1:6697-10710 GCA_030861205.1 Actinomycetota bacterium | reverse complement strand
CCCTAGGATCGTGCAAACCTCGTCGACCCAGTCGTCAAACCCCACGAGCCTTCCTTTCTGCGTGTCGGGCTTTCTCGATGACCGCGATGCGCGAAGCGGCGCCCGGAGTGTCGCAGTCCAGACTCGCGTCGCGGTCGAGGACGCCGATCACATCGAGGCTCTCCAGCAATGCTCGCACCGACGATCCCTGGAGGTTTCCGACCGCCGCTTGTCGCAGAGCCCTCGATCGATAAGCAGCGGCCAAGTACTGGACGCGGCCGTCGTCCCCGACTAGACACGCCCCGTCGCGTGCAGCAACCGACTCCACTAGGAGCTCGACCACGGCGCGAGTCATCAACGGCATATCCACCGCGAGCACGGCTACGACATCGCTCGTGATGACGGCGAGGCCGGCGGCGAGAGCTGCAGCGGGTCCCGACCCCGGAGGATCCTCGGTCACCCACGAGACGTCTCGTTCGACCGCTCGTTCCGGACCGACGATGATGACGTTTCGGGCACCAGCCGTTGCGTTGACGGCCCGCTCGAGGAGCGTCATCCCGTTGATCTCGACCAATGCTTTGTCGCGGCCCCCGAACCGTGCACTCGATCCGCCGGCGAGAACGATCGCGTCGAACGTCACCCGCAAAGCCTAGGATTCCGAGGCTCCCGAACGAAAGGAAAGTCCGATCGCGGACCCGGCCTCGGATTCGATCTTCCTCAAGGCGTGCCGACGTGAACGGGTTAACCGCGTCCCCGTCTGGTTCATGCGTCAGGCAGGCCGCAGCCTCCCCGAATATCGAGCACTGCGTGCCACCAACGACATCCTTGCCTTATGCCGCACCGCCGACCTGGCGGCCGAGGTCACGCTGCAACCCGTCAGGCGTCTCGGCGTAGACGCTGCGATCCTGTTCTCCGACATCGTCGTGCCGTTTGCCGGGATGGGGATCGACGTCGATATCGTGCCGGGAACCGGACCGGTCGTGGACGCGCCGATCAGGTCCCAACGCGATGTCGAGAGGATCCGGCCGCTCGATCCCGTCACCGGCGTCCCCTACGTGCTCGACACGATAGACATCCTGGTCGAGGAGCTCGCCGTCCCACTGATCGGTTTCGGAGGCGGTCCTTTCACGCTGGCGAGCTATCTCGTCGAAGGCGGGCCCTCGAAAGATCACGCTCGAACGAAAGCGCTGATGTTCTCCGAGCCTGCGACGTGGCACAAGCTGATGGATCTGTTGGCCGAATCCGTGCTCGCGTATCTGCGCGCTCAGATCGATCATGGCGCCGCGGCCATCCAGTTGTTCGACAGTTGGATCGGAGCACTGGATCCAACGGACTACCGTGACTACGCCTTACCGGCCGTAGAACGGATCTTCGAAGGCATCGGATCGACCGTGCCGAAGATCTATTTCGGAGTCAATACTTCAGAGCTCCTCGACCTGATGGCATCGTCGGGGGCCGACGTCGTAGGCGTCGATTGGCGAGTGCCGATGGCCGATGCATACGCTCGCCTCAGCACAAGCGTCGTGATTCAGGGAAACCTCGATCCGGCTTCTCTCTTGGGGCCGTGGGAAGTCATCGAGACAAAAGCTCGAACGATCCTCGAGGCAACAAAGGGCCGTAGCCACGTGTTCAATCTGGGCCACGGGGTGCTTCCGTCGACCGACCCGGACGTTCTTGCACGCGTCGTCGAGTTCGTTCATTCATGGACACCGTGACCGAGCGCCGAGGCATCGTCGTGATGGCGTACGGCACGCCGCAGAGCCTTGACGAGGTCGAGGCCTACTACACCGATATCCGCAGAGGGCATCCACCGCCGCCGGAATTGCTCGACGAGCTCATGGATCGCTACCGCGCGATCGGCGGGCGCTCGCCGCTGTTGGAGATCACTCGGGCGCAGGCAGCAGGAGTCGAGCAGCGCACGGGGATCAAGACCTACATAGGACAGAAGCATGCAGCTCCGTTCATCCGCGACGCGGTCGAGCAACTACAGCGCGACGGGGTCGAACGCGCTGCCGGGCTGGTTCTCGCACCGCACTACTCGAAGATGAGTGTCGGCGACTACGAGGGCCGCGTGCACCGCGCGGCAGGAGAGCTCGGATGGACGGGGCAACTCGAGATGGTGCAGAACTGGCACCTCGAGCCGGGGTATCTCGACTACCTCGCGAGAGAGGTCACCGCAGCGCTGAACGACATCCCGCCGGCCGCGCGCGACGAGACGGAAGTCGTGTTCTCGGCTCACAGCCTCCCGCAGAAGATCCTCGAATCCGGGGATCCCTACGCCGATCAGCTTGCGGAGACTGGTCGCGCGGTGGCGGATCGACTGGGCATCGAGCGATGGCGCACGGGATGGCAGAGCGCGGGACGAACGAAGGATCCCTGGTTGGGCCCCGACATCCTCGAGATCATCCGGGAGCTCGCTGCCCGCGATACGCGTGGGGTCGTCGTGTGCCCTTGCGGGTTTGTCGCCGACCACCTCGAGGTGCTCTACGACATCGACATCGAGGCCCAAGCGCTCGCCAACGAAGTCGGGCTCGAGCTGAGGAGAACGCGATCTCCTAACGACGATCCCCGCTTTCTCGACAGCCTCGCGACCGTGGTCGAGAAAGCGTTCGACGCCTAGACGGTGGCGACGAGGAACTCGCATACCGACGTCGCGATCGTTGGTGCCGGCATCACGGGGCTCTCTGCTGCACGCGCGATCAAGCAGAGCCGCCCGAAGACATCGGTCGTCGTTCTCGAAGCAGCGGATCGGGTCGGCGGAAAGATCGCGACCATCGATGCCGACGGCGTCACGATCGAGACGGGCGCGGACTCGTTCCTTGCCCGCGACCGCGTGGCGGTGGACCTTTGCGACGAAATAGGTCTGAGCGACCAGCTGCTCGCGCCGGAAGTCTTCGGCGCCGTGATCTTCGCGGGCGGCCGATTGCAACGCCTGCCAGACGGGTTCGTCTACGGCATCCCGGCTTCGCTTTCGGCACTGGCAAGAGCGCGGGTTCTCACGCCTTGGGGCCGGGCGCGCGCGTCCGTCGATCTGCTTCTGCCGGGCCGGGCGACCGACGACGAGCCGGTCGGCAGCTTCGTAAGGCGCCGCTTCGGCAGAGAGTTGCTAGACAAAGTGGTCGATCCCTTGCTGGCCGGGACGCGCGCCGGCCATATAGGCCAGATGAGCCTCGCTGCATCCTTACCGCAGATCTTCGAAGTCGCACGTTCGTCGCGCAGCGTTATCCGTGGATTGAGGCGAGCGACGGCGGCCGGCTCCGTAGACGGTGGGCGCCCGCCGTTCCTGACGATCGCGGGCGGGCTCAGCCGTCTACCCGAATCGATCGCGGGATCCCTCGACATCCGCTTGAACACGAGGGTGACGTCGATCGAACGCGGCTCCCGATACTCCGTAGTCACCAACAACGACACTCTGGAGGCACAGCACGTGATCGTGACGACGCCAGCCTTCGTGTCGGCGAAGCTCGTGGCATCCGCGTCCGAGCGAGCGTCCGCCGCGCTGTCGACGATGACGTACGCATCGGTCGCGTCCGTTGCTCTCATCTACGACGACCTGACTTTCGTACCTCCACCCGGCACGTCGGGGCTGCTGGTGCCTTCGAGCGAGCAGCAGGCGATCGCAGGGTGCACCTGGTACTCGACGAAGTGGCCTCACACATCTCCGCAAGGCGTGTCGGTCCTTCGTTGTTTCGTCGGACGGGCCGGTACGCACGACCTGCTCCATAAAGATGACGGTGATATCGCAGCCGCGGTCGTAAACGATCTCGAACGACTGTTGCACGTCGGATCGACTCCGCGCGACGTTCTCATAACGCGCTGGCCCGACGGGCTTCCGCAGTACGCGGTCGGCCATCTCGACGCCGTGTCGTCCGTAGAGAACGCGCTGGCCAAAGATGCACCGGGAGTATTGGTTGCCGGAGCCGGCTTCCGGGGCTCCGGGATCCCGGATTGCATACGCCAGGGTCGGCGAGCTGCGCAAATAGCGACGGCTGCGCTCGGTCGCGACGCGTAGAAACGGGCTCGAGCGTCGCGCG
>JALZGD010000059.1:0-6687 GCA_030861205.1 Actinomycetota bacterium | reverse complement strand
AGGGTAATCCGTGACCGACGAGCTCGTCCTAGCTGCGTACCCCGTCTACAAGGCGGACGCCGATGCACTTGCATCCGTCGACCGCGACGTGGCGGCGAAAGAGGTTTCTTCGCTCTTCGATGAATGGGCCGATCGCGTCACGCTTCGAGGCGCGTACTCGATCCAAGGGTTTCGGGCCGACGCCGACCTGATGTTCTGGTGGATCGCAAAGAGCGCCGATGACGTTCAGGACCTCGCGATCGCGCTGCGTCGGACTCAGCTCGGAAGAGCGCTGCACCAAACCGAGATGTTCCTAGGACTTGTTCGGCCCGGCGAGTTCGCGCGGGACCACCTGCCTGCCTTCCTCAAGGACACCGAACCGAAGAAGTTCGCATGCGTGTACCCCTACGTGCGGACGCCCGAGTGGTACTTGCTCGAGCCCTCGAAGCGAGGCCAACTGCTGAAGGTCCACGGCGACGCCGGCCGGGAGTATCCCGAAGTCCTAGCCAATACGACGAGCGCATTCGGCCTCGGCGACTACGAGTGGATCCTCGCGTTCGAAGCCGACTCGCCCGATCGCATCGTCGAGCTGATCCGGCGGCTGCGAGCGACCGAGGCACGCCTCTACACCAAGCTCGAGATCCCGTTCGTAACGGGCATCCGCAAACCGGTAGCCGAAGCGGTCGCCGACCTCTTCTAGCTCCCGAACAGAGTTCGCTAGTTCGCTAGTAGGTCAACGTTCCGCTCACTTCCCCCTTCTTGTCGGGAAGGAGCTCGATCCACGTCGTGCCGGTGTGGAGCACCATGTCGTCACCTGATTTGGTCACGAATTTCACCGAGTCGTCGATCGAAGCGCGTTCCCATTTGCCGACGAAAGCTTTCCCGTCGCGGAACAGGACGGCTTTGTTGGAGCCGGTGAAGTCCTTGATCAAAGGAGAAGGCGTGCCAACGACGTCCGACAACTTCGTCGATAGATCGACCGTGTGGAATTCCACGATGACGTTGTCGACGGCGATCTGCTTGCCACCGTTCGTCTCGGACACGAGGGGGTTGCCCGAGTCGGTGCGAAGGTAGTGCCCGCCCTGCCAGGTGTACCCGATGGTCGACGATGACGATTCGAACGTCATCGAGATCGATTTTCCCTTTTTCCCTCCACTCGGAAGATCGCCGAAGTTGAAATAGCCGTCGGGAGGTGGGTCGCTGTATTTCTTCTGCCCGAGCTTCCGCAACAACGTCGTGTTGCCATAGAGAGTGTGCTCGAACGAGTAGCCCGCACGATCCGCACGATGCATGGCCGACCCTGCCGAGTTCTCGTCGATGCTGACGATCCCTTCCTTCTTGAGATGCTCCAGGACGATGCCGTTTCCGCCCGCGTCCGCGAGGATCTTCGTCGCAGGGATCATCAGCTCTGGGTCGACGATCCGAGTGCTGCGCACCGGTCCGACCGAGGACGAGTCGCCGCAGTGATAGATCGCCATGAATCGGGACAGGCCCCCTTCGACGACTTCCTCGAACACCATGTCCGCCTTCTCGAGACCGGAGAGCGGATACGCAGCAGGGTTGTTCTCCACTTTGACCGCGAGAGCCGGACGGTCGAGAAGCTTTTCGTTCTTCGGCTTCTCACCGGTCAACGGACACGTGGGCGGAGCTACATGCTCGCCGACGACGGGCACACTTCGCAGGGCACTGGGCTTCGTGATCAACAAGACGACGAAGACGATCGCCGCGAGACCGACCACGCCTCCTCCGATGGCAACGATCCGCCCGCGACGAGACAGTGTCATTACGAGTTCCTCCTGGGAGATAGCAAAAGGTGTTTCCAGGTATTCAATTACGAGACGGCGTTGCAGACTCGGTTTCTGCCACTTTGCGCTCTAGCGTTTCGACGCGTTTGCGCAGGTCGGCCAGCTCGCGCCCCCCTGAATGAACGGTGCCGTCGGGAAGGTCCCTAGTGACGACCGACCCCGCCCCGATCATGCATCGACGGCCCACCGTGATCGGCCCGAGAACGCTCGCGTGCGACATCACCCAAGTGTGGTCACCGATACGCGGGTGCCCGTCGACGAAGTTTTCGTCGAAGAACTGGCGTCCCGAACCGCCGAGCGTCACGCCTTGCATAAGCGTGACGTTTCGATCGATGACGACATCGCGGCCGACGACGATCCCCGACGAGTGCGGAAGCCGCAGACCTCCGGCGATCTGGCACGCAGGGTGAATGTCCGCTCCGGTCAACGAGAAGCTGATCCGCCACACGATCTCTGCCAGAAAATGCAGGTGCCTGACCCACAATGCGTGCGACAGCCGGTACAAGACCACGGCCAGTGCGCCCGGCCTCGTGACGAGCAGCTGCAACGCGCGGCTTACCGACGCGGCTCCCGAGCGCGTGCCGGTCGAGGACATCACTCGCTCGACGTCGCCCAGCAATCCCGCTCGGCGTTCCTGTGTCAATACGCCCACCTGCGCGGAGCGATCAGCTCGTTTGCCGCCAGCGGCCCCCACGAGCCGGGCTCGTACATGTGCAACGGCGGTGGGTCTTCGAGGATGCCCGCGATGACCTCCCACGAGCGCCCGATGCCGTCGGCACGGTTGAACAGCGTCCTGTCACCCAGCATCGCGTCGTGGATCAGTCGTTCGTAAGCCTCGATCATCTCGGATCCGAACGATCCTTCGTAATCGAACGTCATCTGGGCTCTATCGAGATCGATCGACGGACCGGGGACCTTCGCAAGGAAACTGACGTCGATCCCTTCGTCCGGGCCCAGACGAAGCGTCAACCGGTTCTGATCCATCTTGCGCGCGTCCTCGTCTTTGAAGAGATCGCGAGGTGGAGGCCAGAAGCTGAAAGCCGCGCGTGAATAGCTCTCCTTCAAGCACTTACCGGTGCGTAAGTAGAAAGGAACGCCCTCCCAGCGATCGTTGTCGATGAAGACGCGCGCGGCGACAAACGTCTCGGTGTCGGAATCCTCCGCAACGCCATCGGCTTGCCGGTAGCCCTCGTACTGACCCCTTACGACGTCCGAGGGTTCGAACGGTCGGAGAGCTCGCAGTGCGGCCTCTTTCGCGTCGCCTATCGCGTCGGCCGTGAAGGCTTCGGGAGGCTCCATAGCAATGAACGTCAGAACCTGCATCAGATGCGTCACGATCATGTCGCGCAACGCCCCGACGTTTTCGTAGAACCCAGCGCGCGTTCCGATGCTCAGCGTCTCGGGGACGTCGATGATCACGGAGTCCAGATGGCGCCGGTTCCACACCGGCTCGAACATGCCATTAGCGAAGCGGAGCGCCAGGATGTTCTGGACGGTCTCTTTCCCCAAGAAATGATCGATCAGATAGATCTGATCGTGTTGCAGCACGCTCCGGATCGCGCCGTTCATCTGCTGGAACGACGCGAGGTCGACGCCGAACGGCTTCTCGTAGACGACGCGGGCTCCCTGTGCGAGACCGCAGCGACCGAGGCCTTCGGTGATCGGCGCGAAGGCCACGGGTGGGACCGCCAGGTAGAACAGGCGTTTCACGTCGCCTCCGACCTCCGCGGTCACCGCGTCGACCGCGTCACGTACCGGCTGTGTGGACGACGGCGTGAACTCGTGGGAGACATAGCTCAGCTTCGCCGCGAACTGACCCCAGTCGTCGACTGCGCTCGCCCGCCCGAACTCTTTGATCGCGTCGCGTGCGAACGCGCGGAAATCGTCGTCGGACATCTCGCTGCGCGAGTTCCCGACGATGCGGTAGTTCGCCGGCATGAGCCCCTCACGATCGAGGTGAAAGAGCGCGGGCAGCAACTTGCGACGCGCCAGATCGCCGTTCGCTCCGAACACGACGATCACGTGGTCGGGCGGAGTGAGCGCTGGCGTCACGACGTCGCCCACTCAGCGAACCTCTTCCAGGTCGACCGCGCGACGGGACGCCCGGCATCCTCGAGCGCATTCGCATCTCCGGCCGCTTGCGCCCTGATCAGGTCGGCGAACCCGAAGTCCGACCCCGGGATCCGTTCGTCCGTCTGTGGATCGTCGAGGATCACCAGCGCGCGAACGTCGGGGGAACCGCCCTTCTGCAGCTGACCGGTTGAATGCAGATATCGGGGACCGAACCCGCTCATCGTCGCGATACCTCGCGCCGCGAGCTTCTCGCGCCCCGACTGCAGCACGGTCGCGGCCTCTTGCGTTCGCGGCGCGAACGCTGCGAATACCGCAAGCTCTCCTGAGGAGGCGTCGGCGAAGAACTTATCGGGGTCGTCGTCGCCCCACTCGACGCCCTCGCCGGAGTCGAGCATCGATCGCGTTGCGCGCTTCGCGGACTCAACGTTCGGTTGATCGAACGCATTGATGCCGAGTACCGACCCGGCTACGGCAACGGCAAACTCCCACACGAACATGAGCTCGCCGAGCGCGTGCGGCCCGGGAACGGTAAAGGTGATCGTCGGATGGCCTCGACTTTCGAGCTCGGCGATGCGCGGTTCGAATGTGTCGTCACCGTCGATCGCCAGCATTACGAACACGCGATCGTCTGCATAGGTAGCCGGCTCGACGAGCGGCTCGTCAACTACGGGCGTGATCCCGGTCCCCTGCTTCCCCGTCGATTCCGCGATCAGTTGCTCGACCCAAACCCCGAACGACGCGATCTCATCAGAGATCAAGAACGTCAATTTGTCGCGGCCCGCACGTGCGAGCTGCCCAATCGCGCAGCCGATATCGAGACCTGGATTGTCTTGTGTGGGGACCTGTGCCGCGCACACTGCGGCCGCTTCCCTGGCTCCCTCCAAAAGAGCATGGATGTCGATGCCGATCAGAGCAGCGGGCGCAAGGCCGAAGAACGACAGGGCGGAATATCGACCGCCGATGTCGGGCGGGTTGAGCCACGTGTCCCTGAACCCCTCGTCGCGCGCCAGCTGCGCGAGTGACGTGCCCGGATCCGTGATCGCCATGAAATGCGCCCCGTCGTCGATCCGGGCACGGAAGAACCGATACAGAGACATCGTCTCGATAGTCCCTCCGGACTTGCTCGACACCAGAAAGAGAGTCTTTGCAAGGTCGAGGCCGGCAGTGACCGCCGCGACCTGGGCAGGGTGCGTCGAATCCAAGACGATGAGCCGCCGCCCTCGGTCCGCGCCGAACGTCCGGGCGAACACCTCGGGAGCGAGGCTCGAGCCGCCCATCCCGAGCAACACGACGGTGTCGATGGCCGCCGCATCTAGGTCCCGAGCCGCGTTCGTTAGTCGCTCGATCTGTCTCTCCATGGTGAAGGGCAGCTCCAGCCAGCCGAGCCGGGCGGCCGGATCGTCCTCCCCGGGGGCCCACGCCGAGGGATCCCGCTCCCAGACACGCCTTCCGAGATCGGGCGGAACCGTCACATCCACCCCGGCAACACGCCACATGTGGCCCCTCCTTGTTGCTTTGTGATGTTTTTTGCAGCTTCGCACGACGTGGGAGCAAGTTGGTTTACCCAGGCGCGACGTGACGACATACTGCTACCGAGCGGACGGGCCCGTAGCGGTGGGCCCTCCCCACCGTCCTACACAGGAGGTCTCGTGATTCGCAAGTTCAGTGCTCTGTTGCTCGCGTCGTCGCTCGTCCTGGCAGCGTGCGGCGGCTCTTCGGGCTCTTCGAGCGACGATGCCCGAAGCAAGCTCTTCGACGCCGTCGACAATTTGACGGGGTCCGCCCAGACGATCACCGTCTCGGTCGATTCCACCCCCGAGTCGCTGCAAGCGATCGCCAAGGACGACGGTTCTGAGCTGTCGACCGAGACAGCTCAGAAGATCCTCGACTCGTCTTTCTCGCTCGCGACCAACGGGGCGAGCGACCCCAAGGACGCCCAGGCGCAGCTCGTCCTCAACGTTGCCGGATCGGACGATGTCGAGATCCGCGTCGTCGATCAAGTCGTCTACGTCAGGGCCGATGTCCATTCCCTGCTCTCGACGTTCGGACAGGACCCGTCGCAGGCCGACGCGATCGCGCAGCAAGCGGCCGCGTCGGGATACTCGTTCGTCGGGTCCCTGATCCAAGGCAAATGGGTGGCCCTCGAAGGCCTCGCGGAGTTGATGCAGAGCCTCGGAGGCGCGTCGCCTGCTTCTTCCTCAGTTGGTCAGGTCGGGCAGATCGAAGACAAGCTGTTGGAAGCGTTCAAGGGCACCGCATCGGTAAGCGATGAAGGTAGCGACTCCGTCGGCGATCACCTGGTCGCATCCTTCCCACTGCGCGATCTGGCATCGAAGCTCGTCGACGCCTTGAAGTCGATCAACCCCGCAGCGGCACAAACGGCGCCCGACCTCTCGAAGGTCCCCGACAAGGACGTAAAGCTCGACGCGTGGGTGAAAGACGGCAAACTCGTTCAAGTCGAGTTCAACTTCCTGCAGATCAACGACCTCGCCGAGAACGACAGTGACAAGCTGCCGGAGGGGGTCACGAAGTTCGCGCTCAAAGTCGGTTTCGCTCCGTTCAGTGGGACGGTTGAAGCGCCGAGCGGTGCAGTCGAAGTCAACATGCAACAGTTACTCCAAACGATCATGGGCGGACTTGGCGGCTCGAGCTCGGGCTCTGGCTCCGGGTCGTACGCAGGCAACGGATCGCTCAACTCGTTCTGCAAGCAGCTGAAGGCCGAGCCGCCGTCGGTGCAGAAACAGTTCAAAGATCAATGCCCCAACCTGTAGAAATCTCACCGCACTGAATGCAAGGGCCCGCTCCGGCGGGCCCTTGTCGCGTCGAGCGC
>JALZGD010000233.1 GCA_030861205.1 Actinomycetota bacterium | reverse complement strand
CAGCCGGCTGAGGGCAGGCGCGTCGACGTCCGAGACCATTGGATGAAGGGTACAACTCGGCCCCTTCGGGACGGGCACCGCTTTAATCTGAATGCGCGGTCAAATTAGATCCAGACAAACTGCTCGTGGGTCGAAAGAGGTAGTGAGCATGGGGGCAAGACGCGGATCGCGCGATGCCGAAGACCAGCTGCTGCTATCGGTCGCGCAGGGAGACGCCGCAGCCTTACGCGAGCTCTACCGTGCGTTCGAACGCCCCCTGTACACGTTGGGCATGAGATGGCTCCACGACGCCGAGATGGCGGAGGAGTTGGTGCAGGAAGTGACGGTGAGGATCTGGCGACGAGCGACGACGTTCGATCCCGACAAGGGGGCCGCCGGTTCGTGGATCTTCGGCATGGCGCGCAACGTCGCGTCCGATCTGAGCCGGGCACGAGCAAGGCGCCCTGCTCCCGTATCGGACATCGCCGTCGAAACGGAACCGTGGGACGAAGACGCCGCGTGGCAAGGCTGGCAGGTCGCTCGCGCTTTGCGCCGACTGCCGATCGAGCAGCAGCGCATCATCGAGCTCGCTTATGTGCACGGTTATTCACAGTGCGAGATCGCCGAAACTCTCGCGATCCCGTTGGGTACGGTCAAAACCCGTCTCTACAAGGCGCACAGGACCCTGCGCGTTGCGTTAGAGGCCGTGGGCATCGTCGAGGCAGTTGCTCGATGACTACGTGCGACCGGATGCGCGAGGACTTGATCGCGTACGCAGCAGGATGGCTCGATCCCTCTGCCGCCGAACGCGTCGACCAACACACCGCGTCGTGTACGGATTGCAGGCACGAGCTCGAGCGCATCCGCGAGACGGCCGCACTAGTCAGTGGTGCGCCGCTCGACCACACTCCGCCAGCCGATCTGATCGACAGAAGCATCGTGCGCGCCGGTATCGCGCAGCAGCCGCCCGCGGCCACGGGGTGGCAACGAGTCGCATCGGTCGCTGCTCCGGCCCTTGGAGTCGCTGCTGTCGCGCTCGCCGCTATCGGGGTCTACTGGCATGGCCAGGAGAATCATCTGGCGGGCCGCATCAGAACGATCCACGATGCGGCTGGGCCGACCGGGGTGAAGCTCATGTCGCTTCACTTCGCCGGGTCCACTACGAGCGGCGTGGCCGACGGAGATCTGTGGCACATGCCGCACGACAACTATCGACTCGTGATCCACGCGCACGGGCTCCCGATCACACCCCCCGGGTTCCATTACGAGGTGTGGATGTCGGGGGCCGATGGGCGGCGCGCCATGGCCGGCTCGTTCCGGGTCCTCAGTGATACCCAGACGGTGTTCCCGCTGTTCGTCGGCGTCGACCCGGCCGAGTACCCGCATGTGGAGATCAGGCTCGAACGTGAGGACGGCGACCCAGCGTTGACGGGCTCGACGGTGATGCAAGCGGATCTGGGGCCGTGATCCCTACGACAACTAGCAATAACGGCGAAGGACAGACGGTCACGGAGGGGACCCTTGCGAATTAAACGACCCGGAAGAGCCCCGAGCGTAGCGAGGCGCGTGTTTGGAAACCCGATTCCGCACTTGGCGGAGCTATGTCGTTTACGCAGAGCGGAGCGAGGTCCCCGAGGGACCGTCTGGTCCGGAGCGGGGGGTCGGGCGGAGGCCGTACTTCAACTCGCTTAGCGACCCATAGGCTGCCCCGCCATGGAAACGTGGCCGGGCTCGAGTGGGCCCCTTGGAGCAACGTGGGACGGCGAGGGCGCCAACTTTGCCGTCTACTCGAGCGGGGCCGAGGCGGTCGACCTCTGTCTGTTCGACGAATCGGGCGGCGAGCAGCGCGTTCCGCTCACGGAGGTCACCGCCTTCGTGTGGCACGGCTACGTCCCCGGGATCGGGCCTGGTCAGAGGTACGGGTTCCGCGTAGACGGCCCCCGCGACCCCGACCACGGCCTCAGGTACAACGCGGCCAAGCTCTTGATCGACCCGTACGCGAGGGCGATCGAGGGTGATGTCGAATGGGGACCGGAGGTGTTCGGCTACAAGATCGGCGATCCGGCCGAGGACCTATCGATCTCGGACGACGACAGCGCGGCATCGGTTCCGAAGTCTGTCGTGGTGGACAGCTCCTTCTATTGGGAAGACGACGCACCCCCAAAGACACCGTGGCACGACACCGTCATCTACGAGACCCACGTCAAGGGCATCACGATGACGTGCCCGTCCATACCTCCACCTCTACGCGGCACCTATGCAGGGCTGGGGCACGACGCCACGATCGAGCACCTACAGCTCCTCGGCATCACCGCGGTAGAGCTGATGCCGGTACATCACTTCTTGCACCCGCAGTTCCTCTTGGACAAGGGACTGAGGAACTACTGGGGCTACGACTCGATCGGCTATTTCGCGCCGTACAGCGGATACAGCTCGGCCGGTTCATGCGGAGAACAAGTAAACGAGTTCAAGACGATGGTGAAGGCGTTACACGCTGCTGGGATCGAAGTGATCCTGGACGTGGTCTACAACCACACCGGCGAAGGTAATCAGCTCGGCCCGACATTGAGCTTCAGAGGCGTCGACAACGGCACGTACTACAGACTCGTCGACGGACAGCCCCGCTACTACATGGACTTCACCGGGACGGGCAACACATTGAATGTCCGGCTGCCTCAGACGCTGAAGCTGATCATGGACAGCCTCCGCTATTGGGCAGTGGAGATGCATGTCGACGGATTTCGATTTGACCTCGCTGCTGCGCTCGCACGTGGCCTTTACGACGTCGACAGGTTGTCGGCTTTCTTCGACATCATCCATCAGGACCCCGTCTTGTCCGAAGTGAAATTGATCGCCGAGCCGTGGGATGTCGGGGACGGCGGATATCAGGTGGGTAACTTCCCCCCTCTGTGGTCCGAATGGAACGGCAAGTACAGAGACACGGTGCGCGGCTATTGGAAGGGCGACGACGCGAGCCTGGCGGAGTTCGCGTTCCGCCTGACCGGGAGCTCCGATCTCTATCAGGGCGACGGACGCTCGCCCGTCGCAAGCATCAACTTCGTGACTGCCCACGACGGTTTCACGCTGAACGACCTCGTCAGCTACAACGACAAGCACAACGAAGCTAACGGCGAAGACAATCGCGATGGGGACGACAACAATCGCTCGTGGAACTGCGGAGTCGAGGGTGACACCGACGATCCTTCCATCCACGCTCTCCGCGAGAGACAGAAACGAAATTTCATCGCCACGATGGCTCTTTCACAGGGTGTGCCGATGATCCTGGGTGGGGACGAGATGGGGCGGACCCAGGGCGGCAACAACAACGCGTACTGCCAGGACAACGAGATCTCCTGGTTCGACTGGTCGGATCGGGACGAGAACCTGGCGCTGTTGGGCTTCACGCGACGTGCGATGGATTTCCGCCGCCGTCATCCGATCTTCCGGCGCAGGAAATGGTTCCGCGGTAGGTCGCTCCACGGCTCGGGGGTATCCGACATCGGTTGGTTCAACCCGGACGGTCTCGAGATGACCGAAGAACAGTGGCAAGAGGGTTTCGCGAAATCGATCGGGATCTTCCTCAATGGCGACGCGATCCCCGACCCGGGCCCCCGCGGAGAGCGCATCACCGACGACAGTTTCCTGTTGTTGTTCAACGCACACGAGGGAACGATGGACTTCACGATCCCTGGAGGTGAATGGGGTGACGAGTGGATCCTCGACCTCGACACTTCTCACGATTCGTTGGATCAACCACCTCTTGTTTGCAACGCCGGGGAAACCGTGACCGTCGAAGCGCGGTCTTTGCAGGTGTTGCGTCGTGCGACCTGAGGTCCTGGCGACCTATCGTGTCCAGCTGCACGCCGGATTCACGTTCTA
>JALZGD010000232.1:461-3859 GCA_030861205.1 Actinomycetota bacterium | reverse complement strand
GTTCCGCATCTGGGCGCGGTCGATGAAGTCGTTGGAACGGCTTCCGTCCGTGACCTTGATCCCGAACGAGATCATCGTTAAGTACGGAAACTCACCCGAATCGAGGATCTGGCCCGTGGCAGCGCCCCCGCCGTTGCAGTCGCCCACACCCGTGATGCCGTGAGACGAGCACGACGCGTCGTCGACCTCCTGCCACGTCGTGAAACCGTCGCCGTTCCAGTCGTAATCGAGATAGCTGCTCATGAACGAGAAGACGCAGCCCAGGGGATAAGCGGTCGCGGGACATGCGGGAGTCGTACTCCCCGCCGCGCAGGGTGTCGAGGCCGAGCACACAACCGGGCTCACACCAGACATGAGGACCTCGGGAGTTCCGCCGGACGTGTTCAAGGAGATCGTCTTGGCCGTTGGGTCGTAGGAGTACGTGAGGATCTCGTCGCTCGTGTATTGGGAGTCGTTGTTGTAGTTCACCTTGATCGTGAACGAAGAAGCGCCGGTCGCCGCATTGATAGAAGCGGCACTGATTGTGTCCGCCTCGCGAACGTCGCGAACCATTCGGTTGAAGCCGAGCCTCGCCTCTTCGGCGATGTGCGTTCCCATCCTGGTCGTGTTCGTCGACCTGGTCTGAGCCAGCAGCACTTGGTAGAAGCCGCCGGACACGAGCGCGAACAGGAAGACGGCGACGACCATCTCGAGCAAGCTGTAACCATCTTCAGAGCGGAGATCCAGCCGGCGTCTGGCGAAGAGCGTCATGAGCGCACCACCCGGCCCGTTAGTGGCATCACGGTCGTGGTGTTGAACTTGCCCGTCTTCGTGTTGATCAGCTTTACGCTCGAGCCACTCGGGCTCGCTGCTGAAGAGCCGCCACTCGGCAGGAAGAAGATCGTCTTGTCGTTCGCCGAGTTGCCCGGCGTAGCGACCTGGCAAGCCGTGGTCCACGTCCCCGTACCCGCCGGATAGGCCGGGAATGTAGTTCCCAGCGCGTCTACCGTTGTCCCGCCTTCGAATGTGTAGGAATAGACAACGGTGCACGTGGGCGTGGCGGCTGCCGCATTGACCTTGACCACGCTCCACTTGTTGGTGCCCGTCTGGAATCGCACGCCGTAGACGTTGGGGTAGCTCTCGGACATCGCACGCTGCTGCGCGTTGCGCATCTGCGAGACGACCTGGTCCTGACCTCCCTGAAGGGCGCGGACCTGGAAATAGCTCTTCGTTCCCAGAACCGCGACCGACATCATCACGGCTCCGATCACGATGGCGATCATGAGCTCGAGCATGCTGAAGCCGCTCTCGTCACCCTTTTCGAATCGCTTCATGGACTCTCCCAACGCAACTAGACCTACGGGTCGCCTAAGACCACGCAGCCGCCCCCTGCTATCTGTTTTTTCGGCGCGTGAAGCCGGTGTCTTGACTTAGGAGTTCCAAGCCGTGAACCGGCCCGTCTACGACGCAGGTGCCAGAGCGCGCTATTTGATGAGGTCGTAGATCTTGAACATCGGCATGTATAGAGCGATGACCATCCCTCCGACGATGCCTCCGAGCACGGCGATCATCAACGGCTCGATCAAGGCCGTCAGAGATTCCGTGGTCGACTCGACCTCGCGGTCGTAGAAGTCCGCAACCTTCTCGAGCATGTCGTCCACGGCACCCGTGTCCTCTCCAACGCCCAGCATCTGAACGACCATGGGGGGGAACACAGGATGACGGGCGAGTGGAGTGTGGATCGACTCTCCCTTGCGAACGCTCTCCTTGACGGCGTGAGCGGCTCTCGCGAGGACCTCGTTCCCCGACGTGTCGGCGACGATGTCCAGAGCTTGCAGCACCGGCACGCCGGCCCTGAGAAGCAGGGCAAGCGTGCGCGTGAAGCGGGACATCGCGACTTTCTGGAAGAGGGAGCCAAAGACCGGGATACGGAGCTTCGCCTGATCGGTGCGCAGGCGGACCTCGGCGTTCCTCGCTCGGGTCTTCTTGTAGACGATGCGGCCGACGACAGCGCCGACCGCGATGAGCGGGACGGCGACCTTCGCTCCATGACTCATGCTGACAAGCAGCTGCGTCGGAAGCGGCAGCGTGCCGCCCAGGCCCTTGAACATCTTTGCGAACACCGGAACGATGAAGATCAGCATCACCGTCAGCAGCAGAACCGCGATCCCGCTAACGACGATCGGGTAGGTCATCGCCGACTTGATCTTCTGCCGCAGGTTGTGCTCGGCCTCGAATGTGTCGGCGACCCGTCGTAGCACGAGGTCCAACTGGCCGCCCGTCTCTCCGGCTCGGACCATCGCGCAGTAGAGCTTGTTGAACACCTTGGGATGCTTGGACATCGCGGCCGAGAGGCTCGAACCCTTCTCGACGTCCTCCTTGACCGACAAGATGGTCTTCGCAAGCATCCCGTTCTCGGTCTGATCGCTCAGGATCTGAAGGGCCCGAAGCAACGACAGACCCGAATGGATCATCGTGGCGAACTGCCGCGAGAACACCGCGAGGTCCTTCAGCTTCACGCGCTCGGGCAGTATGTGAAGCTCCGTCTTCATCGAGACCTTGCCCTCGCGGGTGATCTCGATCGGGATGAGGCCTTGCGCGCGCAGTCGTGATGCAACGGCGCCTTCGCCGTCCGCCTCGATCGATCCTTCGACTAGGCGGCCGTCACGGCTCCGGACGCGGTATGCGTATGACTCGACCATCGCTTAGGACCTTCCGGATAGACGGTTGAACTCTTCGACGTGGTGGCAGTGCTCGAGGCCGACCTCGTAGGTGATCGTTCCGGCCTTCACGAGCTCGGCGAGGCTCTGGTCCATGACCCGCATGCCAAATGCCCCACCTGCCTGCATCGATGTGTAGATTTGGTGCGTCTTGCCTTCCCGGATCAGGTTCCGCACCGCCGGCGTTGCGAACAACACCTCGGTTGCGACCGCTCGACCATCGCCTACGCTCCTGGGGACGAGCTGCTGAGAAACGACGCCTTGCAGCGTCGATGCAAGCTGCACCCTGATCTGTTGCTGCTGGTGCGGCGGAAAGACGTCGATAACGCGGTCGACCGATTGTGGGGCGTCCTGGGTGTGCAGGGTTCCGAACACCAAGTGGCCCGTCTCGGCCGCCGTCAACGCCGTCTGGATCGTTTCGAGGTCCCTCATCTCGCCGACGAGGATCACGTCGGGGTCCTGACGCAACGAGTGCTTCAGAGCTGCCTGGAAGCTGTGAGTGTCGCCTCCGACCTCGCGCTGGTTCACGACCGACGTCTTGTGCTTGTGTAGGAACTCGATCGGGTCTTCGATCGTGATGATGTGATCGTGGCGCCGCGTGTTGATCGAATCGACCAAAGCAGCGAGCGTCGTGGACTTACCGGAACCGGTGATCCCGGTGACGAGAACGAGCCCTCGTTTCATCTCGGCGAATTCTTT
>JALZGD010000232.1:0-451 GCA_030861205.1 Actinomycetota bacterium | reverse complement strand
GATCGCCGGCGGAAGACCGAGGTCGTCGAGCGACTTGATCTCGACCGGGATGTGCCGCATGACGCAGGCGAGCGAGCTCCTCTGTTGGAAGACGTTCACTCGGAAGCGTGCCTGTCCCGGCACGGCGTACGAGAGGTCGAGCTCGAGGTTGTCCTCGAAGGCCTCGCGCTGCTTCTGCGTCAGCATCGAATAGATCAACGTCTGCAGCGGTCGTGGCATGAGTTTCGCCTGGCCCTCGATCGGCCTGAGCTCACCATCGATACGGAGCATCGGAGGAAGGCCGGCCGTCAGGTGAAGGTCGGACGCGCCGACCTTCGCAACTTCGTCGAGCAGGTCGGCGAGGCTCAGCTGGTCGTCTTCAGGATTGCGCTGTGCCGGAACCGGCGGTGCTTCCACCAATGGGATGTCCGAAGCTTCGAACGGGGACGGCAGTCCGGGTTCCATGTCGTGG
>JALZGD010000231.1 GCA_030861205.1 Actinomycetota bacterium | reverse complement strand
CGAGGCCGCGTGGGTTACCGCCGAGATCAAACGATTAACCGAACTGGGCCATCAACTGAAAGACATGACCGTCTTCTACAGAACCAACGCGCAATCCCGCGTTCTCGAAGAGATCTTTGCTAAAGCCGAGATCCCGTACCGCGTCGTGGGCGGCGTCCGCTTCTACGAGCGCAAGGAGATAAAGGACATCCTTGCCTGGTTGCGGGCGGCGATGAACTCTCCGGACGCGGTCAGCATCGCGAGGGCGGCGCAGGCACCACGGAGAGGGATCGGTGATGCGTCACTCGGGAAGCTGGCGGAGTTCGCTCGGCGGTATGACATGTCGCTGGGTGACGCCTTCGACATGGCAGAGGACGTTCCCGGAGTGTCGAAAAGGGCGCTCGCCGGCATCAAAGAGGTGTCGCAGATCCTGGGGCGCATACGCGCGGCAGCACAGGAGGGGAGGCCCGTCGCCGAGATCGTTGAGGAGACGTGGGACGCGACGGGATACATGGAGGAGCTTCGTGCAGAGCGCAGTTTCGAATCCCTCTCACGCCAGGAGAACCTGCGCGAGCTCGCGGGCGTCGCGCACGAATACGACCAGGCGACCGAGGACGGCAGCCTGACGGGATTCCTCGAACAGATCGCCCTCATCACCGACACCGACGAGATCGAGGGCGAAGAGGTCGGAGTCACTTTCATGACGTTGCACAACGCGAAGGGGCTCGAGTTCCCCGTTGTCTTCATCGTCGGCATGGAAGAAGGGGTTTTCCCTCACATCCGGTCGCTCGGAGATCCCGACCAACTCGAAGAAGAACGCCGGCTGTGCTACGTCGGCATCACGCGAGCCAGGGAGCGGCTGTATTTGCTCAACGCCTGGTCCAGGAGTCTGTGGGGCGGGCTCAACTACAACCCGGCGTCCCGGTTCTTGTCCGAGATCCCGAACGAGCTTCTGAACCTCGCGCACGAGTCCCGCGCGACATCGAAACATTCGCGACCGCTCGTCGAGCGTGATGCATCCAATTTCAAGATCGGCCAGGAGGTCGAGCACGATCGGTGGGGACGCGGGACGATCCTCGAGATCGCGCGTTCCGGCGTCGGCCTCGAGGCAACGGTGAACTTTCCTACAGTGGGTGAGAAACGACTGGATCTCACGTTGGCGCCGCTGAAGCCTCTATGAGTGCGCGTCAGCTCTCTTTGATGGTTATCGAATCGATGTAGACGTTGATCGTCGGTGAATCCTGGTTCGGCCCGTTACCTCCGAAGGTCGGGATCGCGGCGATCTTGTCGAGCACCGGATACGACGACTTACTGACCTTTCCGAAGATCGTGTAGTTCGGCTGCAGGCCGGCCGGCTCGTTCGTGCCCCCGTCGGGGCTCTTGTGCACAACTATGAAGAACTGGCTTCCGCCGGTATTGGGTCCCGCATTTGCCATCGCGAGCACGCCGTACACGTAGTCGTTCGGCTTGATGCTGGAAGTTTCGTCGGGGATCGTGTACCCGGGACCGTCGAGTTGGTCCCCGTTGATGCCGTCCGGATCCCCGGCTTGGATGACGAAATCGCGCACGATCCGGTGCCACGTCAGCCCATTGAAGAACCCTTCCTGAGCGAGGAACACGAAGCTATTCACCGTCTTCGGCGCGAGCCGGCTGTCTAAGGTTGCGTCGATCTCGCCGCACGACGTCTTGATCACGGCGGTATACGTCACGCCGGGTTTCGTGACCTGTTGCGGTTTCTTGTACTGCTTGGGGTTCGCAGGAGGAGGCGCTTCGGCCCCGCACGCGACCCCGGTAGCCGATGGAGAAGGCGTCGGTTTGGGGGCCGCGCTCTTCTTCGAGTTGTCGTGCTGTGCGTTCCCGGCAACGATCCCGGCTACGACGAGCACCACGACGACAACGAGCACTGCCGTAAGGCGGATCATGCGACGACGCCGCAACTGAGCTCGATACATCGCTTCTCTGAGCTCGCGGCCCTCTTTCTGACGAGCTCGTTTCTCGCTAGGCACGGTCGACGTTCCTCCACCTATGACGTCTGGGCGCCGTGTCGGTTGGCGCCTCGGGCAAACGGTCGAGATGATAGGCGACGACCTGTCTTAGTGATTCAGCCGTGACCGGCTCGGAGATCAAGCCGTCGGCGATGCCGAATTCCACCAATCTGTGTGCCGTTGGGTCGAGCAACCGAGCGGCTTCGGACGCCCGCGACGGGTCGCGCCACAGGATCTCTGCGGCGAGATCCACCGCGATAACCGAGAAGATCGAGCCTTCGTACGCCAGCAATACATCGACCGTCGCGAAAGCGAGCGCGCCGCCGCTTCCGCCATATCCCGTGACGATCGAAAGGGTCGGGACGCGCACGGACAGCATCGCCGACATCAGCTCGGATATCTCCCACGCGATCCCGCCAGATTCCGAATCCGGCGACGGATCGGCACCATGCGTGTCGACGATCGTCACGACCGGAAGAGATAGTCGTTCGGCGATAGCGAGGCAGCGGCGCGCCTTTCGATAGGCCCCCGGGCCCGGCGCGAACTTCGAGTCGAGTGCCATCACTAGGGCTTTTCGCCCAGCGATGCGCTCGATGGAAGTAACGAGCGCAGGGTCCTGCTTGCCCGATCGATCCCCACGCAGTTGCACACTGCAGTCGCTCATAGCGACGGTCAGATGAGGCGAGCGGGGGGGCGGCGATGCGCGCAGCAGCGCGACGGCCGAATCCGGCTCCGGTGGCTCGTGTGCCGACGCGGCAGCCGGCGGCTCGATCTCGACCGGCTCGTTGGGGGAGAGCGTTTTCAAAGCGCGCGCCAAGTAGTCGCGGACTTGATCGGGAGCGAGCACCATGTCGACGAGTCCGCTTTCGAACGCAGCGCGTGCGGTGTGCGAATCCTTCGGTGGTGGGACGCCGGTGGCGCGACCGACGACGCGAGGCCCCGCAAAGCCGATCGTCGCTCCGTCCTCTGCCACGGTGATGTCGGCGGCCGCTGCTATCGAAGCAAGCACGCCACCGGTGGTCGGATGGCCGAGCACTGCTATGAGTGGTTGCCCCGCGTCGGCAAGCGAGGCACGGGCGGCCAGAAGCTTCGGCATCTGCACGAGCGAGCGCATGCCCTCTTGCATCCGCGCGCCGCCCGTTGCCGTTCGCATGACGAAGGGCACGCATCGTGTCGCTGCGCGCTCGATCGCGGCGGCGATACGTTCGCCGGCTGCTTCTCCCATGCTCCCGCCCATGAATCCGAAATCGAACAGTGCGACCTCGACCTCGAATCCTTCGATCCGTGCGGCGCCGGTGATAACCGATTCATCCGGTCCCGACCGCTGTCGCGCAGCAGCGAGTGCATCGCGATATCCCGGATACGACAACGGGTCTGTCGATGCGGCGCCGCCCGCAGGTTCGAAAGAGCCGTCGTCGACGAGGCCGAAACCGTCGGCTTGCAGCCTTTTGGCAGTCAGGACTGGTGCCTCGGCCGGTGACTGCTAATCTCGGTCGGTCTCATCGGACAAACCGTAGCAACACAATCCTTATGGAGCAGCGACTGTGACTTCAGGACGCCCTCGGATACTGGTGGCAAAGCCCGGGCTGGACGGGCACGACCGCGGCATCAAGGTCGTCGCCCGCGCTCTTCGTGACGCAGGATTCGAGGTCATCTATACGGGCTTGCACCAGACGCCCGAGCAGATCGCTGCAGCAGCGATCCAAGAAGATGTCGACGCGGTCGGTCTGAGCGTCCTCTCGGGGGCGCACATGACGCTGTTCCCTAGAGTGGTCGACCTGGTCCGCGAGCAAGGCGGTGACGACATCGTCGTGTTCGGCGGCGGCATCATCCCGGACGGCGACATACCAAAACTGAAGGAAGCAGGGATCGAGGAGATCTTTACTCCCGGAACG
>JALZGD010000230.1 GCA_030861205.1 Actinomycetota bacterium | reverse complement strand
CTTTGTAAGTGCGCGACGGTTGCTTGCCCGCTTCGATCACGTTGACCTTCGTCGCCCTGATCCCGTTCTTCGAGACGTTGGCGCTCTGGATTGCCGCGCCGATGTTCAACCCGGTGATGGCGTCGTCAACGTCGGCGCGAGATGCTCCCGCATCGAGGAGTGCCGCCAGGATCATGTCGCCTGCCGCGCCGCCGATGCAGTCGAAATAGCACGTCGTCATTGGCTCGACCGACCGAGGATGCGAGCGGTCACGACACCGGCGCCGAAACCGTTGTCGATGTTGGTGACCACTACACCCGGGGCACAGGAGTTGAGCATGGTCAGGAGCGCGGCAAGGCCGGAGAACGACGCCCCGTAACCCACAGACGTTGGGACGGCGATTATGGGGGCCGAAGCGATCCCGCCGATCAGGCTCGGCAGCGCGCCGTCCATGCCGGCCACGACCACGATGGCCGCCGCGTCGGAGAGGACACCCTGTTCCGATAGCACTCGGTGCGGGCCTGCTACGCCAACGTCGTTGATGCGCCGGATCGAGACGCCGAGCGCCTCCGCAGTCGCGGCCGCCTCGTCTGCGATCGCGAGATCCGATGTTCCCGCGGCGACGATCACCGCGGTACCGGTGAAACGGGAGGTGTCGGCGCGAAGCACGAATAGTCGAGCGCGCTCGTGGTGGATCGCGTCCGGGAAGGCAGCGTGCAGATCGGACGCCATGTCGGGTGGGACACGAGTGATGAGAACGGGCGACGTGGTGGACTCGAGCAGCCGATTGGCGATCGCAACCACCTCATCGGTCGTCTTGGATTCTGCGTAGATCGCTTCGGGCGTCCCACACCGGAGCTCGCGATGAGTATCGACGCGCGCGAACCCGAGGTCCTCGAACGGCGCGGCCCGTAGCTTGCTGACCGCTTCGTCGATCGTCGTCGCTCCGCTCTGAACTGCTGTGAGCAGGTCTTTTACCGCTTCCGGGCGCATACCCCAGTGTAGGATTTCCCGCCGTGCCGCACCTCACGAACGATCAGCAGACCCTCTACCTCGTGGTCGCCGCAGGCGTCGCGGTCGTGGCCTTCCTCGTCAGCGTGATCCTAGCCTTCCGCCTCCGAAAGGTTCGGCGTGAGTACGCGATCTTGCGTGGGGACGGCAAAGACAGGGACATCTTCGCCGCCGTCAGCAAGGGCTTGCGTCGGGTCGAGGCGATCGATAGACGCGTTGACGGAGTGGTTGCGACCCAAGAGGATGCAGCGAAGCTCGCCCGCTTCGCGATCCAGAAGTTCGGCATCGTCCGCTACGACGCATTCGAGGACATGGGGGGCCGGATGTCTTTCTCTGCGGCTCTCTTGGACGACCACGGCGACGGCCTCGTCCTGACATCCATCAACGGCAGGACCGAAACGCGTACCTACGCCAAAGAAGTGCGCGGCCTGGCGTCCGAATACAACCTTTCGGATGAAGAACAGCGGGCGATCTCCGAGGCGACGTCGGTGCGGCCGACAGTGCAGCCGGAGACGTCTGCGTCACGCTGATCCTGACGGGTGATCGACCTTCGTCTACTTCGAGATGATCCGGACGCGGTGCGGACCGCGTACGAACGCCGCGGCGGAGTGGATGGTCTAGACGGCGTCATAGCCCTCGACGGCGAGCACCGTCGGTTGCTCGGCGAGGTCGAGACGTTGCGCGCCGAACAGAACAGGGCATCCAAAGCGATCGGGCGGGCGGCTCCCGAAGAACGCCAGCAAGCGATCGCCGAGGCGAAAGAGCTCTCCGATCGGCTCAAGGAACTGGAGCCTCGGCTCGAAGTCGTCGAGGCGCAGTTACAAGAAGCTGCTTCGTTTCTCCCTAACCTTCCGCACGAGTCCGTACCCGAGGGTCTTACCGAGGACGCCAACGTCGTCGAGCGCGACGTCGGTGACAAACCGAACTTCGACTTCGAGCCGCGCGATCACGTCGCGTTAGGAGAAGGTTTAGGGATCTTCGACGGAGAACGCGCGGCAAAGACATCGGGAAGCCGTTTCGTTTACCTCACTGGTCCCGGGGCGATCCTGGAACTCGGTCTCGTCAGGTTCACGATCGATTTCCTATCGGAACGCGGCTTCACACCCGTCGTCACACCCGTGCTCGTGAAACGCAGTGCCATGTACGGGACCGGTTTCTTTCCTGCCGAGGAGCACGAGTTCTACACGATCGATCGCGACGAGTTGTTCCTCACAGGTACATCCGAAGTGGCGCTCGCCAGCATGCATGCAGACGAGATCCTTCCGAAGGATTCCCTGCCTCTTCGATACGCCGGGTTTTCTTCGTGCTTCAGACGCGAAGCAGGCAGCTACGGAAAGGACACGCGGGGGTTGGTCCGGGTTCATCAGTTCGACAAGGTCGAGCAGTTCTCGTTCGCCGATCCCGAGAGCTCGTGGGACGAGTACGCAACGATCCGTGCCAACCAAGAGAAGATCCTCCAAGCGCTCGAGATCCCTTACCGAGTGCTCGTCATGTGCGCCGGGGATCTTGGTTCTTCGGCCGCGAAGAAGGTCGACCACGAGGCATGGCTCCCAGGAGCGCAGCGCTATATGGAGGTCACCTCGGCGACGAACGCGACCGACTACCAGTCGCGTCGTTTGCAGGTGCGCTTCAGGGCCAACGGCGGCACGAGACTCGTGCACACCCTGAACGGCACGGCATGCGCGGTGGGCAGAACGATCGTCGCGTTGCTAGAGAACCACCAACGCTCGGATGGGTCGGTCGTGATTCCCGAGGCCCTTCGCCCGTACACGGGCTTCGACGAGGTCGTTCCTCGGTAGTTCTTACCGACACCGACGCTAGGCTCGTCGGTGGAGGGCTACGGTAACTGGCAACCGGACGGTCTTGAAAACCGTTGCCCGTAAGGGCTTGTGGGTTCGAGTCCCACGCCCTCCGCTAGGGCTGACCTGCCAAAACGCGGCTTCTAGATGGTTGGGACCGACGAGATTGGGAACGCATTGCCAACCGTTTGCCAATCACTCGTTGCACTTAGATCCGGTAACGAACGGGTTGACTCACCAAAGTTCACTCGACCCACGGGACTTCCTCCCCGCAATGGGACAGACGCGATCGTGATGGGGCATTCGTTCACCGCAGTTGGAGCATCGAACGCCGAAGAGTTTGTCTTTCAACGACAGAATCAGACCGGCGATCAGGACCATGACTAGAACGGTCGCCAGGGGCACCGACCACGCGCTCATCAGGGCTTTTTCGTGACGAACGGGGTTGACTCACCCAGCGGGTTCGATGAAGACCGAGGACCCGTCCCGGACCAATCGAACGGGTCCTCCAACGGCAGCAGGCGACATAAGTTGCCGATACCTGCCCGGAGGGAGGGTCAAGTAAGGCTCTACGACTTCAAGCTTGCGCCCTCCCATGACGTAGGGGGCCGAAATGGTCGTAGTTTCCGTGAGTTCGAGTTCGCCGATGTCGTCGTAGGCAGACCGATCCGTCACGGTTGCTTTTCGCCCTCTCGGGCTTCACGCTCTTTGCGCTCCCGAAGCTCCGCCCTCTCCACGTGCGTCTTGGGCACCTGGAACAGACGGCGCGCTGCCTCCTGGAATCGCTCGAAAGGGGTCTGCTCCCGCTTCTTCGGATCCGGCATTGAGTCAGGATACGTGTCACACCCCATTTCTAGAGTGTCGAACATGCGTTCGGTTAAAAATAACAGCACGTCTCGCTGCAGTTACGACCATTGTCATTGACGGCGGTCGCTCCGTATCCTTACGCGATCGTGGGGATTCCGAGCTTCGACAGCAATGGTCTTCTTCCGGCTGGCCCGAGCATAGGCAATTGGGAAGGCCACGAGGTTTTCGAGGCTCATGACTGCGATATGGCCGAAATCGAAGCTCGTTTCGTGACGAGC
>JALZGD010000229.1 GCA_030861205.1 Actinomycetota bacterium | reverse complement strand
GATCAGCTCGCCGCCCTCGGCTTCGGTCCACAGAGCCTTCGGCTTGCGCATCGCGTTGTGTTCGATAACGGCGTTCGCCGCGCTAAGGATCGTCTTGGTCGAACGGTAGTTCTGCTCGAGCGTGATGACGTGTGCATCCGGCCAATCTCTCTCGAAATCGAGCAGGTTCTTGATGGTTGCGCCGCGGAATGCGTAGATGCCCTGATCGGCATCGCCGACAACGAAGATGTTCCGTGATTGGCCCGCGAGCAGAGTGGCGAAACGTGCCTGCGCGAAGTTCGTGTCCTGGAACTCGTCGACGAGTATGTGCTCGAAGCGGTTCTGATAATTGTGCAGCGCGTCGGGGAACCGATCGAAGATCTCGATGCAGCGCATGATCAGATCGTCGAAGTCGAGAGCCGACGACTCGCGCAGACGCCGTTGATATTCGCCATAGATCTGACCGATCGATCGTTCCCACGGGTTCTCTGCGAAGTCGGCGTAAAGACCCGCGTCCGTCAGCTTGTTCTTGGCATCTGAGATAGCGGCTGCGACCGCGCGAGGGGGCATCCGCTTGGGGTCGACGTTGAGGTCCTTCATGCATAGCTTGATCAGCCGCTCCGAGTCGCCGGCGTCGTAGATCGAGAACGACGACCTGATACCGAGCCGTGGTGCCTCCCTGCGCAGTATCCGCACGCATGCTGAATGGAACGTCGACACCCACATCTTCTGAGCGACCGGGCCCACGAGAGCGGCGACGCGTCGCTTCATCTCGTCCGACGCTTTGTTGGTGAATGTGATCGCCAGGATCGCGAAAGGGTTAGTACCTTCTGCGATCAGGTGCGCGATGCGATAGGTGAGGACCCGCGTCTTGCCCGATCCGGCCCCGGCAACGACCAAGACTGGGCCGCCGGAGTGAGTGACGGCCTCACGCTGGACGGGATTCAGATCGTTCAGATAATCCTGCGGCACTGGTGGCACTACTCGATTATGGGGGGCTGTTGCCACGGAAAGTACGCAGCAACCGGGTCGCGCCCGCCCGTTCGGCGGAGGTCAATCCCACGACGAGGTACGCGACCACGTAGACGACTGCACCAGCCACCGCTGTCGCAGCAAGGTCGACGGCCCAACCCCCCGATATCAGGGCATGAGCGGCGACCATCGTCGCAAGTGCTGCCCCCGCCGGCAGCACAAGTCTGATGTAGTCCATGTCGTACGGTTGGATGTCCACGAATCGTTTCACGAGCAGCAGTCGTGCCGCGTTCGACAGCGCAAACGTCACAGCGTTGGCGGCCGCGGCCCCCTCGATCCCGTAGCGAGGGCACCAAATGAATGCGAGCACCAGCTCGAAGGCAAGCGAGCCCAGGTAGACGACGAAGTCCCACCCCGTCCGACCAACCATGATCAGCACGAAGCCGGCACTGCCCGTCGCTATGTTCACGAGTTGGCCGCCCAGCAAGATCAACAGAGCTGCTTCACCACCCGAGAACTGGCCGCCGAAGATCTTCAGCGCCGTCCCGGGCGCCACCGCGAGCAGCAGGAATGCCGGCAGCGTGGCAGCGATCGTCCAGCGAGTAAGCGTCTTGTAGAGCCGATCCAAGCGAGCGATCTCGCCTCGATTGTGCAGATCGGCGACGTATGGGCTGAACATCAGGTTCACGGACGTGAGGAACAGCACGACGATCTGGCCGGCGCGCAGCGCCGCTGAGTAGATCCCGACATCCGCATCGGACACGTAGCGCGTCACAACGAACAAGTCCGCCCAGAACAGGAGCTGCGAGAAAAGGGCCGCCGGCGCGCGAGGCCCCGCGTAACGCACAAGTCGATCCAGCCATCCGCTTTGAATGGGACCCACGGTCCATCGGCGACTCTGTATGCGCCAGCTGACGAATGCAGCAACCGAGGCAACGACCCATGACGCCGAGTAAGCAAGAACAGCCGCGGCCGGCGATCGGGAGACGGTCCAGAACAGCAACGTCAAACCGATCCACCCGATCGGTTGGCCGGCCCAGAAGACGTACAGCGTGTAGCGCATGATCTTGAGCCCGCGCGTCGCCGCGAGCCACACGTTCGTGAGAGCTATGAACGGCAACCCGACAAGTGCCGCAGGGATCGCCAGCCTGGCACTCGACGCCTCTAGTGAGAATGCGCTACGGATGGCACCAGCAGCCGGCCACGCGGCGAGCGCGACGGCAACGCTGACCGCGCCTGCGATCAATGCAGCGCGTGAGACCGCGGTGCGGACCTGATCGGTGCGGCCGACGCCGACGTCTACGGCGACGTCGCGTAAGACGGCCATGTCCATCCCCGCTCGGGTAGCAAAGGAAGTGACGAACGCCGCCTGCGTCGCAACGGTGACGATGCCGAAACCGCCCGCACCAAGCGTTCTCGTCAGGAGTACCTGAGCGCCGAGGGTCGCGAGAGCCGCAACGGCGATGCCGACGACGTTCTGCGAAGTGCCTGCCAGGATGTTTACGTAATCCCCGCCCCGAGCGCCCGCTACGCGGGGTTGTGCGTCGACGGTTTCGTCAGGGCCCGGCGCTACTCCCATTCGATGGTGCCGGGCGGCTTCGACGTGATGTCGTAAACGACGCGGTTGAGGCCCGGCACCTCGCCGACGATCCGCGACGAGATCTTCTCGAGAAGCTCGTGGTCGAGGCGCGCCCAATCCGCAGTCATCGCATCCTCACTCGTAACCGCCCGTAACACGATCGGATACCCATACGTTCGCTCGTCGCCCATCACGCCGACGGACCTGACCGCCGGCAGAACCGCAAACGACTGCCATATATCGCGCAGCAACCCGGCTCGCTTGATCTCCTCCAGAACGATCGCGTCCGCGGCCCTCAAGAGCTCGAGACGTTCCGCGGTGACCT
Source organism: Actinomycetota bacterium (assembly GCA_030861205.1). Taxonomy (GTDB): domain Bacteria; phylum Actinomycetota; class CADDZG01; order CADDZG01; family WHSQ01; genus JALZGD01. The sequence goes on along the minus strand of JALZGD010000229.1, from coordinate 1,039 downwards.
CACCGATGATGCGCACGGCGAGCCCCGGGCCGGGGAACGGTTGACGCCACACGATCTCTTCCGGAAGTCCCAGTTCTTCCCCGACGCGACGAACCTCGTCCTTGAAGAGATTTCTCAACGGCTCCACGAGCGTCATCTTCATGTCCGCCGGGAGCCCACCGACATTGTGGTGGCTCTTGATCTTTGCGGCGTCGCGCGTGCCCGATTCGATCACGTCTGGATAAAGCGTTCCCTGCACGAGGAACCTCGCGTCACCGACCTCATCGCGCGCTACTTCTTCGAAGATCCTGATGAACGTTTCCCCGATGATCTTGCGTTTCGTCTCGGGATCGGTAACACCTGCGAGCTTCTCGAGAAATCGGTCGGCAGCCTTGACGTGGATGAGATCGATCTTGAGGTGACGTTGAAACGTTTCCTCGACCTGCTCTGCTTCGCCGGAACGCAACAGCCCGTGGTCGACAAAGACGCAAGTAAGTTGCTCCCCTACGGCGCGATGCACGAGAGCCGCGGCAACCGAAGAGTCGACCCCGCCGGAAAGCGCGCACACGATCCGCTCGTCGCCGACCGTGGATCGGATGTCGTCGGTCGCAGATTCGATGATCGACGTCATCGTCCACGACGGCATCAGGTCGCACGCCGAGTAGAGGAAGTTCTTCAGAACGTTGGTTCCCCACGGTGTGTGCGCTACCTCGGGATGGAACTGCACTCCATAGAAACCCCTTTCCTTGTTCTCGAATGCCGCGACGGGGGACGCTGCGGTCGACGCCGTCGGCCGGAAGCCGGGCGGCGGGCTGACGACGGCGTCGTTGTGGCTCATCCAGACCGTTTGCTCGGTCGGCAAGTCCTCGAACAAGATCGCCGAGGGGGCTCCCACCGCAAGATCTGATTTACCGAACTCGGCCACGCCCGTTCGCGCTACCTCGCCGCCGAGCGTCAGGGCCATCAACTGCTGCCCGTAGCAGATCCCCAGCACCGGGATCCCGAGGTCGAGCAGTTCGGCGCGAAGCCGCGGCGCGCCGTCGGCGTAGACCGACGCAGG
>JALZGD010000058.1:9963-10819 GCA_030861205.1 Actinomycetota bacterium | reverse complement strand
CTCCGATCCCGAAGATCCGGCGATACATGCGAGTCGCAAGACTCGGGCGGGCGGGTCGCACGGGGGTCGCGCGCACGCCTGCGAGCTCCGGCCCCCATCGCTCGTACTCCGCGAGAACGTGCTCGAGGCAATCCGGGTCGAGCGCGATGTCGTCGTCGAGGAAGAAGATCGGGTCACCGCTGGTCCGTCTGACCCCAACGTTGCGCTGGATCGTCAGGCCCCTGGGGGCCGGGTGGTGATAGTCGAGCGCTAGGCCGGCCGCAGCGCACAACTCTTCGATCCGGCTGCGAGTGGCAGGGAAATCGCTCGAGTCCACGATGCACAGTTCGCCCGGGAGCACGGTTTGCGTCAGCAGGCTCTCGACCGTTCGGAGGAGGTCATCTGGGCGATTTCGGGTCGCGATGACCACGGCAGCCCTCGACGCCGGCGCGGCATCGCGGACTTCTGATCGAGCTTCGCTTCGGGTAGCCGTCATCGGGCTGTGAGGCTACCGGCTGGGGCCCGCCTCCAGCGTTTTACGAGTGGTTGTGGCGGTGGCGGTGCTTGTGATGGTGCCGTTTAGGCGGCTCGATGGTGTGGAAGCGCGACGGGTACCGCACTCCCACGTTCCCGAGGTTGTCCTGCAAACCGGAGACGACGAACCGGTAAGTCGCCGCCTTTCGAAGAGATCCCCGTAGAGGTGCCCACGACAGATGCCTTGCGGAAGGCTGCGTCACCGAGCCCGCCACCTCGTGGCTCGTCGCCACGTTGAACACCCGGATCGTCGACGGAGTCACCGACATCGCCGCCGGACGCTCGCTCAAGGAGACTTCGATCGTTTGGTCGACGGGGACTTTGCGCTCGCGCGGGTAAGGGA
>JALZGD010000058.1:2952-9953 GCA_030861205.1 Actinomycetota bacterium | reverse complement strand
GGCCCGCTGGCGTCGGCGCGGGCCTTCGCGGGGGCCGACTCGGCGCTCTGCCCCCGCCCGTTCCCACGGCGGCAACCGAGTACCGATAGAGATCTCCGTCGTCTGTTGCCGAGTCGTCGAGAGAGGTGGTTCCCGGAGGCAAGCGGTCCAGCAGCTTGTAAGGATGGTCGCCGAGCGCGCGGTAGACGAGCCACTGCTGCGCCGAGGCGTCAGGCTTCCACTCGACTTTGATCACACCCCCCGCTTCAGCGGTCGCGGTCGGAGCGCTCGGGGTCGGGGGCCCTGCGATGACGAATCTGCCCCAAACGAAACGGTGATCGGAGTAAGCAGTCCTCGCGCGCTGCGGGAACTTGTCGACGTGTGCCTGAGCTACGACCGAACCGCTCTCGAAGATGTAGTCGATACGTCCTCGGTGGCGGCCCTTCTTGCCATTACAAAGCCGCGTCGGCTCCGCTTGCCTCTCCGTCCACTCTCCCGCCATCGAACCGCCTCGCGCCTTCACGAAACTCTGAACCGAATCCACGTATGGCCGTCCCATGGACGGGGCCGTCATTTCGAGCCACCAACCGGTAGGCGGCGATTGCTCTTCCGGATCGCACTCGTGGCGCTCCTGCACGGCTCGCTGATTGAAGTCTCCGGCGATGAAGATCGGGGGTGTCAGAGTCTCTAGCTCCGTACGTAATTGCAGGATGTTCCGCTCGTAGCAAAGAGGTTGCTGCGTCCTCGCGTACTGGTGACTGAGATGCACTCCCGCGACGACGAAATCTGTATCGGTTGCCTTCTCGGTGAACTGCCCGATGTCGTAGAAGCGTCTCGACAGCCGTTTGCCGCCCAGCGCGCCGTCGCACGAATCGGGCGATTCGACTACAGGTCCGTTCACCGCGATGGTTTCGGTGTCGATGACGAACTCGGCCGCCGTGTCCGTGAGACCGACAACCTGATACTTGTCACCGAGACGTTGCGTAAGTCGGTCGGCAAACCATTGCAGGGCACTCGCTTTCATCTCCTGCGTGACGATGACATCGGGCGAGAACACGGCGCCCACGAAACCACCGTCGAACGCGCTCGGGCGAGTGGACAACGCATGGACGAGGTGATTGAGACGCGCCTTGGTCTCTGCAGAGGACTTCATCATCTGCGCGGCGTTCACGGTGACGATCAGGATCTGACCGGGCGGTGAAAGCTTCACTTTGGGCGATGCAGACCCAGTTGCGGGCATAGCGACGACAGCTCCGAGCAGAGCCGCACACAATCCCAGCCCCCACCCACGGCGCCCTCGTTTCATCGAGAGCCCCGCGACACGGCATCGAATCCTCAAACGTGAACCCTTGCTGTTCCCAACCGTCTGCCGGGTGCATCGGTTGCTTGTCTCAGATTATTCAACGACGGCGAGGTTCCCCCTGCCCCCGCTACGGCGAGGCGCTTGCTTCGGTGGCCTCGAGGGGGGTCACAGGCGACGCCGCGGGAACGCTCGGCGAGGTCGTCGCCTCGAACCCCTGAGGGGGCCGTGTCGAACCGAACGCGCACCTCATCACGTCGTTGAACTGGTCTTTCGCGAAAACTGCCGAGAACACCTGCTCGTCTTCACGGCCTTCGTATTCCGCGGGCAATTGCTTCTGGACCGAGTTTTCCCCCAGCGTGTAGCCGTTGAGATATTGGGCGATCTCATCCTCGGTGACCCCGAGCTTCTTCATCTCTGCGTAGTCCAAGAAGAGCCCGACTGCACTGCTGTTGACCGACAGCGACTCGCCCGACGGCACGTCGAAGTGTTGGTCGACGTCACGCTTGACCTCGCCGTTCCCGATGGGCCACCCGCCCGTGATCTCGCGCGAGGGTGTGTGTCCGTGATCGGCCGTAACGATCACGACGTAGTCCTTCACCTTCTGGTCGAGGTAATGCAGTATCCGACCCAGCGCGGCATCTTGCGCGTGGAGGACCCCTTGTTCTTCGGGCTCGTCCATCCCGTAGATGTGACCCACGATGTCGGTCATCTTGAAGTTCGTCATGAAGATGTCCGGTACATCGTCGAGGCCGTATCCCTCGCGTTGGAGCATCGCCAGCTCGGCACGTGCTTCGTAGTCGACCCACGCGGGGTTGTCATGCTCGGCGAGGATGTCGTGACCCATCCATTTCCCGTCGACCTTGCCGTCCGCCCGATCGACCTTGGCCGCGTCTTCTTTCAGCCCGGGGAAGTGCGTGAGATAGGTAGGCGTCGAGAAATAGGTCGGGTTGCCGGAGATGTCACCGTGCCCGATCAGCGCCAACTGATCGTGGTCGCCTCCCGCTAACTCGGAACCGTGGCTGAACATCCCCATGTGCCACGTCTTCCACGCCATCATGCCAACGAGCGGCACGTTTGAGTAGTCCTGATCGATCTGGTCGGCAAAGGTGGTGACTCGCTCCATCGCCGTTGTGCGCCCCGAGAAAGCGTTCGCAACACGTCCGTCGGAGGCCCGGTACTTGATCCCGACGACTCCATGGATGCGGGGGTACACGCCGGTGCCCATACTCGAGTGAGTCGCCGGCGTTATCGAAGGTGACGAGCCGATCGTCGCGTTCAGGTAAGACGTCCCTTGCCTCTCGAGGCGCGCGAGATTCGGCCATGCATCGGGCCACCGGGTGAGCATGTCGCGGCCCGCCCCGTCCCAGACGATCATCATCACCAGCTTGGGGACGCCCGGCGCACCAGTCAGCGAATCTTCGAGAAGGCGACCGCCGCGCGGCGCAACGCTCGCGTTCAACAAACGTGCGACGGTCGGATAGATGTCGACGACGCTTGCCGCATCTTGCACTACGCCGTTATCCGCGATCCTGCCCGGCCCGTAGAACACCAACGGCACCTGCTGGAGGTACTTCCAGGGACCTGAATGGTTCGTCCCGACGAACGTGCCCGAGTAATTCGGATACTGCGGAACCATCGTGATGTCCTCGGAGCGCTTGGCGTCGTGGCCACGCCAGATGCGAAGAAGGATCTCCTTTCTGAGGGCGCACGCTCGCTTGACCGGGTCGTTGGTAGCAAACGTTCGCTTTTCCGAAGCGAGCCTCTGCGACGCCGATTCCGGCGCGCTCGCGCTCGTACAGGCGGACGGGATGACGAGCGCGGCAGCGACTACCGCCGCGGCGGCGCGATCTCTCCTCACCTACAGCGTGCCCGGGATCCGGATCGGGCGACGCGGCCAGTTGTTCAGAGCGACGCGGATCTTGTAGCGCAACTTCTTACGATCGCTGTCGCTCATAGTCAGACCGCGGCGCGATAGATCTTCTTGATAACGCGAGACGAGTTTGCCGAGCTTTCGCGTGTTCGTTCCCGGCTGCCAGCGCACCTTGACGCCGCCGAACCACGCGTGGATCCGATCGCCGATCGCTCCGAACGGCGCATGGTCGCGACCGACGCGCATCGCGGCCAGGGCGGTCAGGGCCGGCTTGGGTCGGAATCCGACTTCGTAGGGATAGAGCTTCAGCTGTATCGGCCCCCTGTAAAGGACGACAGGAGCGGTGGCCAATTGATCCGCCCTACCGGCAAGGGCATCGATCGCTTCGGGGTATGTCATGCCGCCGACATCGATGGAATCGACTTTCACGCCGTGATGTATCCGACCGGCGCTCACTCCTACATCCACCACGACGACGTACGCGAATACCAGCACCAGCGCGCCGGTCAGAAGGATGGCCTTTGTGCGCAGCGACACCTCCATCAGGTAAGTATCGCGGTGGAAACGGCCTTATCTCCGTTTGAACCGAGCAGCGAGAACTCGCCACAGGAAAACTGGATTACCGAGTATGTAGCGCCGCCACATACGCCGCGGCTCTTGGGCCAGCCTGTAGACCCACTCGACGCCGAGGCGGTTCATCCACGCCGGCGCACGGGGGACCTCGCCTGCCACGAAATCGAAGAACGCCCCGACGCCGACACCGACCCGGGCGGCGCTCTCGTCGAGATAGTCACGGAGCCACAGCTCTTGCGCGGGGTTCCCCATCGCGACCATGACGAGAGATGGCGCCGCCGAGCGGACCTCCCGCGCGATCGCTGCACCGTCCGAGAAATAACCATCGTGCGTGCCGCAGATATCGAGTCCTGGCATCCGGGCTCGCAGCGCGCCCGCAGCGCGTTCCGCCACGCCGGGTCTCGCACCGAGAAGAAAGACTGGCCACCCATGGCGCGCGGCCTCTTCGAGGATGACGGGGTTGAAGTCGGATCCGTTGAGGTTTGCCGGGAACCGGTCGCCCCGGACGCGCGCTGCGATCGCAAGGCCGGCGCCGTCTGCCAGAACGAGGTCGGCGTCTAGCAGGGTTTGCCGGTACTCGGGATTGCTGTGTGCGAGGTTGATGGAATGAGCGTTCACGTACGCACACAGGGCCGGCTCTGCCCGGTCGTGGAGGCCAACGATCTGCGCTCGCGCTTGGTCGAGCGTGAGCTTCGCGACCGGGATGCCCAGGACGTCGATGGTCTCCATGGAGGCCGAGTCTGCCAGCGATCCACGGTCTGCGAGGCTGTAGCGCATGGAAGTGAAGGCACTGTGGCGTTATCCCGTCAAGTCGTTGCTCGGCGAACGCCTGTCGTCAGTCGACGTAACGAAGCTCGGCTTCGAAGGCGATCGCGTCTTCGCGTTGAGGGCGGGAGATGCCGTGCTAAGCGCCAAACGGACGTCTTCGTTGTTCGGCGCATCGGCCCGCTGGGTCGACGGCGACGTCGAGATCGTGTGGGCGGATCGAAGCATGTCGCGCCGCGACGATCCCGGCCTCGATCGCAAGCTCAGCGAGCTTGCGGGACGCGAAGTCGTCCTGTCGCGCCGCGGAGACACGGTCGAGATCATCTCGGGACAGGATGCGACGACGACCGACGGCCCTGACGGACGCTTTACCGGCCCCGCAGGGACGTTCTTCGACGCGGCCCCCTTGCACATCTTGACCACATCGACTCTGCAGTTGCTGCGGTCACTGCATCCGAAAGGGCACATCGACGAGCGGCGGTTCCGACCCAACGTCTTGATCGACACCGGTGACGAGGCTGCAGAGCTCGAACAGGGATGGATCGGCACGGAACTATCGCTGGGAACTAGCATGGTGCGGATCGCGCGACAGTGCAACCGATGCGTGATGACCACGCACGCACAAGCCGATCTTCCCCAAGACAAGGACGTTCTGCGGGTCGTGGCACGTTCGACCGCGAACGTCGTCGGCGTGCTCGCGGAAGTCGTGACCCCCGGCACGATCGCACTAGGCGATCCGGTAGCCCCGGCTAAACTCCCGGGCTAAACGGAGGCTTGATGCCGACTCCCAACGTACTCTTGCTTGCGATCGACTCACTGCGAGCGGACGCGATCTTCGGTGATCGCGTGCACACGCCGAACATCGACCGGATCTCCGGGTCGGGGGCCGCGTTCACGCAGTGCGTGTCGACTACGACGTCCACCACACCTTCTTTCTCGTCGATCCTGACCGGTTGCTACCCGCCGAAGCACGGCGTTCACGGCCTGCAGGGCTACCGGCTGTCGTCCTCGGTCACCACGATGGCCGAAGCGTTCGCGGAGGCCGGATATAAGACGCACGCCGAGGTCACCGGTCCCCTGCTACCGGCCACCGGCATCCTGCGCGGCTTCGAGGACGCCAACCACCGGCAGGGCTACAAGGTGCCATTCATGAACTGGCGCGACGAGACGGTCGAGAAGATCGCGTCGTACGTCGATCCCTGGTTTCTGTTGCTGCACATCTGGGAGGTTCACCGTCCCTACCGTGCGCCTCCCGATTTCACCAAGCGGTGGGACCGCGCCGGCTATGAAGCTGCAGTCAGTGCGACCGACGAATACCTGAAACCTGTATTCGACGTATGTGGCGACAACACGATCGTTGTCATCACCGGCGATCACGGCGAGGACTATCCGGAGTCGCCGCGCCAACAAAAGATGATTCGTCTGGCGCGGAAGTCGCGCCGCACGTTCAAGCTCGAGAAGTGGTTTCCCTATCTCGACAAGAAGTTCGCCGCGCTCGCGGTCGGCCACGGCTTTGCCCTACACGAGCATCTCGTACGCGTTCCGCTGATCATCGCCGGACCGAACGTCCCGCTGCTCTCAGTGCATGAACAGGTCAGGCACGTTGACTTGTTCCCGACCATCGCAGACCTCTGCGGCGTTTCGATCCCGTCGGGCATCGATGGGCGCAGCCTGCGTCCGCTGCTCGAGGGCAGCTCGTTGCCGGAAGAGCCCGCATATCTCGAGGCAGTCGGCGTGAAGCTCGAGGGCAAGCGCATCTTCGGCGCTCGCACTGCCGACTGGAAGCTCCTACGTCCCGGTGGGGGCAAGCCCAGCCTCTATCGCCTGAACGGTGGCGGTCCCCCGGATGAGAAGCACAACCTGCTCCCGCGTTACCCCGAGGTCGCGCGCAAGCTCGAGGCATTCCTAGAGCAGGTTGCGGCGAGTGAGGTCGTCGCCGAGTCCGGCATGAGCGAGGACGAAGAAGCAGTCGTCGAACAGCACCTGCGCGATCTCGGCTATCTGTAGCGTTCAGCCGGCAAGGAACGAAAGCCGGACCTTCCTATCGGGGTTGTCGGCGTTCAGGTCGACTAGCACGATGCTCTGCCACGTCCCGAGCTCGACCCTGCCGCCGATCACCGGAACCGTCACGGATGGCGAAAGGAACGCCGGCAGGACGTGATCCGCGCCATGGCCCGGAGACCCGTGGCGATGGACGTAATCGAAGTCTCTCGGCAAGACGCGGTCCAGGATGCCCTCGAGATCCTCTTCGCTACCCGAGCCGGTCTCGATGACTGCGAGACCTGCGGTTGCATGCGGAACGAAGACATTCACGAGCCCGTCACCGCGGCCTTCGACGAACGCCGCCACATCTGAAGTGAGGTCCACGAACCGCCTGCGCGAAGTGTCGATCGCGAGCTCTTTAGTCTCCATCGCCGTATCCCATCTCCTTCATCACGGGCTCGATCATCGGCTCGATCGCTTCGATCTCCGTCGGGTTCTCCTTTTTCCACTTCCCTCGTTCCGGCGCGG
>JALZGD010000058.1:0-2942 GCA_030861205.1 Actinomycetota bacterium | reverse complement strand
GGCGCCGAGACGACGCGCGGCACCGGCCACGGCGTCGCTGGGATCAAGGTCGAGGCCTCGCACGAGCCGCGCGGTTTCCGCTACGGGATCGGCGATCAACTGCTCGTAGGCGACCTCGAGCCAGCGGGCTCGGGGAACGCCGCTATCCAGGGCGGCTCTGTTGCACGCGATCCACTGGTGGGCGCAGACGAGCTCGAGTGGCCCCTTCTCGTCGGCCTCCCATCCGGGATAGAGCACGAATTTCCACCATTTTGGGTCCACCCCCGGGATCTCGTGATCGAGCCGATACGTGCGGTAGCGGGGCGTTCGCCACGCGTTGATCAACGAATTGACGTTGTCGCGGCCGTCGCGTTTCAGGTACACGTAACGAGCGTCGGGAAAGAGCGCTTCGATGAAGTCGACCCGCAGCGAGTTGCGCGGTGTCTTGTCGATCAACCGTTTGCGTTTACCGGTCACCAGGAAGAACTGTCGTTGGATGAAGGCCGCGTTTTCGCTCGTGACGTCCGAGCGCGTCAAGGCATTGGAGTCCCAACCCCTGAGCGCGGGGTGGTAGTCGGCCTCCCATACCTCGTGGGCTTCACCCGGCCAGTGAGCAAGGTCCGGATGCGCGCGCAGGATCGCGTACAGCAGAGACGTGCCCGAACGCGGCGCGCCGATGATGAAGATCGGAGCTCGTAGTCGGACCCCCATCCACCACGACGGCAGGTGTGACGCTTGTCGACCATGCAACAAGACGCGGTTCAAGTAGTCGCGCGGGCCCGGATTGAAATTCGTTCTCAAGCTCTTCCGGACGTCCCGTCGGTTCACGACTTTCCTCGACGAAGCGCTCGACGCTTGATCCTGTCGAGGACGTGACGTTCTTCTTGGTCTAGTCCTAACGCTCGAAGAACCAGGACGTAGACAGCAAGCCCGACGGCCAGCGACGCAACCTGGATCGGAACCGTCGTGCCGAACGCAAAACGACCGATCGCAAGAACGACACCTACCGCTGCGCTTCCGGCGACGGGCTTTAGGAAACGCCGACCGTAGGGCTGCACCCCGATGATGATCCACGCCTCGGCGACCCGCGCGAGGTTGATCACTGCAGTGACCGCAGAATCGACGATCGCCATCCCTACGGCACCGTGGTTCTTCGTGACGAGGAAGCCGAGCCCGATATAGGCGACCACCGATATCGCCGAGTTGATCGCGTTGACGCCCGGCCGTCCCGTCATGGACAGCATGTATCCGGTAGGACCGGTCCCGACGTAGAAGGCATTCCCGAGAGCCAGCAACGTAACGACCTCGGCCGCGCCCTTACCTGCGGATCCGGCGAACACGTGAACGAAGAGCTCGGGCGTCACGATGAGCGCCACGAAGATCGGGAACGAGAAGGTCGCTACCCACCTGTTCACGGTTTGGTAGAGGGACTGCAACCGCGCGATCTCATTGCGTTCGTAGAGATCGGTCACGACCGGCGCCCAGATATTGATGATCCCGCCAAGGAAGACGTTGCCCGGCCCCTGCAGCGCAAGAGCGATCGCGAAGAGACCAACCTGCCGGTTCGTCGAGAACGCCGACAAGATCAGGATCCCGAGGCCCAACGTCTGGATCCCCAGCAGAGATGCAGCCATCTGTAACAACGAGAACCTGACCATCGGTCCGGTCTCGCGCTTGATCGGAGCAGATCGCTCGTCCGGCGTCAGCATCCGGCTCAGGTAGAAGGCGCCCGCTATCGCTGCGATCCCTGCGGCGATCTCGAGGCTCACGAGCGCGCCGGTGATACCGAACCCTGCGATCAAGACACCGACGCCGATAACGAAACGAGCGGCCGGTTGGATGATGTTCCCGACCATCACGGACGGCACCATCGTCTTGTACGCCTGCGTGCAATATCGAAGCACCTGGACCGTGGCGAACAGTGGGACGTAAGCCGCGCCAACGCGCAGCAGGAAAGTGACGAAAGCAACGTCCTTGTCTGCGAAGACTTGGGCGATCTGATGAGCGAATAGCTCTATGCCGGTGAAGACGATCGCTGAGCCGATCGCGGTTCCCCACAGCGCGACGCGCATCGCACCACGTACTGCTCCATGATCGCCCCGCGCTCTGGCACGTGCGATGAATCGCATCGACGCAAGGTTGAATCCGCCCAATCCCAGTTGTGACAGATCGGTCAGGATCTGGGTTGCCTTACGGTAGATACCGAACCCGGCTGTGCCGAGGAAACGAACGGCTACCGCGACGAAGACGAACGAGAACCCGCGCTGCGAGAGCTGCCCGGCGATCTGTAAGCCCCCGCCTTTTGCAAGCGTGCGAACGTCGCCTTGAGCTTCTTTCGACAGAGGCTGATCTTCGAGGATCTCCTCCGGAGAGCTCCCGAACTGATCTTCGGAATCAGCCACAGCGACGATGAACCGCGAGCGGTTCGCTCGCGGGGGTCATTCGTTCGGCGATGTATCGGGTCGTGCCCTGGATGGGACGCGGACGAATCTGTAGATCGCGAGAGCGCCAAGGGCAGCGATCGCCCACGAGGTGAACGCAAGAGACGTCGACAGCGGAGATCGGGCGATCGCAAGCACGAGGATCCCCGCCAGGCACAGCGCCGTCGCAGCGAGCGCTGGGACCATGCCGAGCGCGTCCGCGACGGAACCATTCGGAAACAGCCAGCGGAAGGCGATGAGCCCGGGTAGCAGCAGGAATAGGACGCCGATGATCACGCGCACGACATGCAGGGGGCCGGGCGGCTTGGGAGCGATATATCGAGGGACCAGCGCGGTGGAGCTGGCGCTTTCGTGCGCGTCGCCGGGAAGGGCCTCCCCGCCCTGAAGGAGAAGGACGCTCGAAGGAGCACTCTTGGACCCGTCGAAGAACCCTGTGTTTGCTCCCGCTTCGTTGAAGACATCGGCGAGGACGACAACCGGGGGCGCAGCGGTACGAGCAGGGCTTGCATCTCCGGCGCGCGC
>JALZGD010000057.1:10545-10825 GCA_030861205.1 Actinomycetota bacterium | reverse complement strand
TGACGAGAACGTGGTCCCAGGCTCCCACCGTCGCTCCGGTGCACTTGTTCGTACTCGCCGCCGCGGATGGCGTGGGGGAGCTCGGCGCCCGGGAGCCCGGCGTCGGGGAGCCCAGGAGGAAGCCCAGCAGGGCTACGACCAGCACCTTTATCAAAGATCCGTCCATGTCAGGCGAAACGGGGGAGAAGGAACGACCGTACCCATTCCGGAAGGGAACGGCTCTCTTCACGTCGAATGCCTACATAAGTAGACAGAAATACGAGGAGGGTCGCCATGAGAT
>JALZGD010000057.1:9602-10535 GCA_030861205.1 Actinomycetota bacterium | reverse complement strand
GGCGCTGTCGTCCGGCACCGCACTCGCGGGCCGAGCTCATCGGATTGGCAACAGCGGCTCACTCTCGTACACGGACTTCACGCCCGACGAGACCGTGTCGGCCGGCGGCGATGCGACGAACCACTGCTCGACCGGGACGCTCCCTCAGGGCCCGCTCGACGTGAACGACGGGTACGTCACGCTCAAATCGGCAGGGACCCTGACCGTGACGGGCCACAACGTGTCGGACTGGGCCATGGAGATCCACGACCCGAAGGGCAACACGATCACGGGGTCCGACGGTTCGCTTCCGGTCGACGTCGAAGGTGCTACGGCGTTCATCACCAAGCCGGGCAAGTACGACATCGTGTACTGCAACCTTGGCGGCGAGCCAACTACGACGGCGGACTGGAAGTTCGTCCCGAAGAAATAGTCCGACGCCGTGCAGAGGTCGCGTTATCTACTCGGCTCGTCGGCCGTTCTGGTCGGCCTTTTGGCCGTCGTCGGGGTCCTAGCTCCGGCGGGGCAACGCCCGGCGACGGCAGACGACACTCTTTATGGCGCTCCGAAGATCTCTAAGGGGGTACGGGCCGTCGCCTACCACCCCGGACGGCGCCTCATCACGTCGGGGCGGGCACTAAGGAGTCGCCCGCATTCGTATTTGATCCGAACCGGCTACGGCGGCTGGGAGCCGACGCTCGGAGTGGCGTCGGACGGCACGGTCGTTTACGCGGCGCGCAACACGAACGTGGACTCGCGGGTCATTCGCTCGACGAACGGCGGCCACACCTGGCGCGACATCACGCCGTCGGTGGACAACCGTCATGTCGCGAGCCTGGACCCGTTCCTGTGGCTCGATGAAAAGACCGACACGGTCTTCGACTCGGACATCGATCCGTCGATCACATGTCCTCCGATGTCGGTCAGCGCGGTCAAAGACGTGCAGTGGTCGAC
>JALZGD010000057.1:0-9592 GCA_030861205.1 Actinomycetota bacterium | reverse complement strand
GATCTTCGGAGGGATCCCGCCGAAGGGGCAAACACAGCCGGCGGGATATCCCAATGTCGTTTATTTCTGCGCGATCACAGGCAACGAAGGTGCCGGGAGCCCGTCGTCGACGGAGTGCTCGAAGACTCTCGACGGGGGACAGACGTGGGCTGCCACAGGTGAGCCTGCCTATCCGATCAGGTTCGCGGTCGCCCCCGATGGCACCACCGAGCCGTGTGACGGCGCCGCTCCCCCGGGGGTCGTCGATTCGCGCGGAACCATCTACATCGGTCGCGGGTGGTGCGGCAACCCGTACATCGCCGTTAGTCGCGACGAGGGAGCGACGTGGAAGCGCCGGAGGGTGTCGAAGATGAAGATGCCTTACGACGGCGGCGCGTGGCCGAACCTGGCCCCCGTCGGGATCGACGACGGCAACAACCTCTACGTCGCGTGGTCGGCGAAGAACTGGCACATCTACCTATCGCACTCGACGGATCGCGGGCGTTCGTGGAGCCATCCGGTCGATGTGACACCGCCCGGTGTGACGCGCGCGACGATGCCGGCGATCGATGGTGGGGGCCGCGGCAAGATCGCTCTAACGTTCGTCGGCACGGAGTCGAACAGGAACTCGCCAGGCAAGCGAACGTGGAACGGATACATCGCTGAATCGGCAAACGCGCTGTCGGCCCATCCGACCTTTTACGCGGCCCCCGTTCAGCGGCCGAGCTCGCCGTTGTGGAAGGGCGGCGACTGCGGTCCGATCCGTTGCGGCAACCTCGGCGACTTCTTTACGGTCCGCATCGGCCCCGATGGAAGCGTGTGGGCGGCTCTCGTCGACTCGCGCCTCAACGGCTCGAATACGTCTTTCGGAGTAACGGATCCGCGCGGCGAAGCGATCGTCGGGCGCCTAGTCGGGGGACCGGACCTGCGATGAAACGAAGGGTGTTGGTTGCTGCGGTCGCGGTGCTGGCGACCATCGCGCTCGGCGTAACGGCTAGCGGAGCGGGAGCGGGCCCGGGGCCGTATGGAGTGACTTCGAAGAACGTCGAGCATGTGAAGTTCGTGCCGTTCGAGGTCGGGACGGCAACCGGCGCGAACGTGATCGGTCACTATCTGTACGTAACGTCGTGGAAGAGCTTCTCCATCTACGACGTCAAGAACCCGCTCAACCCGAAGAGGTTGTCGACGACTCCTTTCGGGTTCAAGTTCGAGAACGAGAACGTCTCGACTAACGGCAAGATCCTCCTCTTCGCGGAGCAGGCTCCGGTCGACACACTTCATGTCTGGGACGTCGAGGACAAGTCGAATCCGAAGGAGATCGGCACCCTCATCGGCGGCGGTACCCACACCGCGACATGCATCTTGCACTGCACGTATGACTACGGGTCGTACGACCTGAATGGACCACAGGGGCCGTCGACGGGCGGGTCGCTGATCGACCTGCACGACCCGACTAAGCCGAAGCAGGTTGGCTACTGGAACGAGCATCTGCCGGCAGAAAAGATCCACGACGTCGTCGAGATCAAACCGGGGATGGTGCTTACGGCCTCGCAACCGATCATGTATCTCGATGCTCGTCGAGACCCACTTCATCCGGTGTTGCTCGCTAAAGGAACCAATATCGACAAGCGTATGCATTCGGTGATCTGGCCGAATCAGGGCCGCGATCGTTTCATCCTCAGCACGTTCGAGACGAACGCGACGCCGCGGTGCGAAGCCGGCACCGGCGACGTCACGGTGTGGGACGCCTCGCAGTGGCGCAAGACGCACACATTCGTCGATATCGATCACTGGACGATCACTAACGGCGCCTATGTAGACGGGCGCCCGCCGGCAAACGAGCTCGGGTGCTCGCCGCACTGGCTGCAGGAGAACCCCCATTTCCACAACGGAGGGATCGTGGCCGTTGGCTACTACGAGCACGGCACGCGGTTCCTACGTGTGAGCCCACAAGGAAAGCTCTCCGAGGTCGGGTATTTCCTGCCGTGGCAAGGCTCGACATCCGCGGCCTATTGGCTTACCGATCGCATCGTTTACTCGATCGACTACGAACGCGGGATAGACATCCTTCGCTACAAGGGGGACTTCTAGATGCGAAGAGCACCGAGGCGCGCGATCGCGGGGATCGCCGCGATCTTGGTCGCGGCGAGTGGCCTGTTGTGGACCGAGACGACGTGGGGGCTCGAGCGCTTGAGTGGAGCGGCTGGCGAGGACATGCCGCGCCTGACGTTCAACACGCTGAGACACCACGGCATTGCTCCCGATCCCACGGGCCAAGCCGGATCCGGGGGCCGCGCGGTTGCGCACTATGCCGGAGGCCGCGCGATCCCCTCAGGAACGGTGGCGGCAGGGCCGGACGCTCGTCTCTATCGAACCGGTTACGGCTCCTGGGAACCAACCATGGGAGTGACCAAGGACGGGACCGTGTACTTCGATGCTGAGACGGCCGACGGCGGTGCGGCCGTGGTCCGTTCCGAGGGTCAGGGCCGCAAGTGGAAGGCGGTTTACGACGGTCATGTCATCACTGCGGACCCGTACCTCTTCGTCGACGATCGCACTTCCCGCATCTTCGAAGACGATTACGTCCCCCCGTGCCACGTCCTCTCGTTCAGCGACAACGGCACCGACTGGACGACGCCTCCACCGACTGCGTGCGGCTACAACGCGGACCATCAGACGCTGTTCTCTGGGCCCGCGCCGAAGGGTGGGTTGCAGCCCCAGGGATATCCCAACATCCTGTATCTCTGTTCGATCAGCGGCGGGATCAGCATCGCGTCGACGACATCTGCTTGCTCGAAGTCGCTCGACGGAGGACAGTCGTTCGTTCCTACGGGGGAGCCGGCGTTCTACGACGATCCAACGCAAACCGGCGACTATGACGTACCGGGGCTCTGCAATGGCGCGAACGGTCACGGCTTCGTCGCACGCGACGGGACCGTCTATCTCCCACGCGGGTGGTGCGGTCAGCCGTGGCTAGCGATCAGTCACGACGAGGGCACGACGTGGACGCGAGTGCAGGTATCCGACCTTGGCATGCCGTGCTGCGGGAAGCTCGACGGAAGCAACGACTCCGCGATCTTCACGCACGAGGCCGCGGTCGCCGCGGACGGCTCCGGAAATGTGTACTACGCGTGGGTCGCTGCCGATCGGCTTCCATACCTGGCCGTTTCGCGCAACGGTGGCAAATCGTGGGGGAAGCCGATGATGATCGGGCCGCCGGGGGTGAAGGAGGCTCTCCTTCCGGGTATCGCCGTGGGCCGCCACGGTGGGGTTGTCGTGAGGTACATGGGAAGCACCAACTCGCCGTGGAACGGTGAAAAGGCGACCGGCAGCTTCAAGAACGAGCGGTGGAACGCGTATCTCACAGAGACGAACGACCCGCTTACGCCGCACCCGGTCTTCTACTCGGCAACCGTGAACGACGCATCGGATCCGATGTGGGTTGGTGAGTGCGGCCCCGATCCGGTTCGGTGCGGCTGGGGAGACTTCCAGGACGTCGTTGTCGATCGGACGGGGAGCGTGTGGTCGGTCGACGTTGACCTCTGCGTCAACAAGGCGTGCACGAAATCCGAGGCCGTGATCGGGCACCTCGTTGGAGGCAAACCGCTTTAGCCCGCGTCTCCGTCAAAATAGGACGGCTGATGCCTGGAGAGATCGATGTATCCGCTCTGCGAGAGATGCTCGCCCGCGGAACGGTGCAGTTGATCGAGGTCCTGCCGCAAGACGAGTACGACGAGGAGCACATCCCGGGGGCTCTCAGCATCCCGCTCCGGTCGCTGACGGCCGAATCCGTCGCACGATTGGACCGAACGGCACCGACGGTTGTCTATTGCTGGGACGACACCTGAGACATGAGCCCGCGAGCTGCGTGGCAGCTCGAAGCGATGGGCTTCGGTGACGTCTACGACTTCGTCGCCGGCAAAGCGGAGTGGATAGCGCGTGGCTTGCCCACGGAGGGAACAGGCCCCCACTATCCCTTGGTCGGTGAAGTCGCGACAAGAGACGCTGTGTATGAATGCGGTTCGGGGTCGACGATCGCCGAGGCGCGGGCCGGCATAGATCAAACTGGTCGGAAATATTGCGTCGTCCTCAACGACGAAGGGATCCTGATGGGGCGCTTGCGTCAGAAACAATTAGCGAGCGCCGATGACGCCATAGTTGATGACGTGATGCAACGGGGGCCGAGCACGGTTCGCCCAACCGAGTCGGCGGCGGCGGTCCTCAAACGCCTGCAGGACAACGACGTGCCGGCGATCGCGGTGACGACGGCGGATGGCCACTTCTTGGGGTTCGCGCCGCGATCCGATCTCGAGAGGCTCGTCGACGCATCCAAGACAGGTACGCACGCGGGGCTAACCCGCCGCACTTGAGCCAACCCGCGCCGTACCCGCTCCGACCGGTGGCGAGAGCGCGCCCGTGCCTACCGGCCTGTTCCGCAGATCTCTACGCAGCTCGGCTCGAGCCAGCCGGAAGACGCAGGCGCTTCAACAGGAGAGCGTTGGTCGCGACAAGGAAGCTGGAACCTGACATCGATAGGGCGGCGATCTCGGGACGAAGGACGAGCCCGAAGGCAGGCTCGAACACGCCGGCAGCGATCGGAAGAGCGATGGCGTTGTAGCCGATCGCCCAGCCGAGATTCTGGTGCATCTTGCGCAGCGTTCCTCGTCCGATCGCAAGCGCCGTTGCAACGTCCAATGGGTCCGAGCGCATCAGCACGACGTCGGCGGTGTCGATGGCGACATCGGTACCGGCACCGATTGCTATCCCAAGATCTGCTTTGGCGAGTGCGGGAGCGTCGTTGACTCCGTCGCCGACCATCGCAACCTTCTTGCCGGCTGCTTGCAGCTCTGCCACCTTGGCCGACTTGTCCGCCGGCAGGACTTCAGCGATGACGCCGTCGATGCCGAGCTCGACCCCGATCCGCTTCGCGGTTGCCTCGTTGTCGCCCGTGAGCATCACTACGTCGACGCCAGCTGCTCGCAGCTCGGCGACGGCGGCCCGGGACGTCGGACGCACGGCGTCCGCGATCGCGATCGCGGCCGCGGGGCGACCGTTGATCGCCGCAAGCACAACGGTGTGCCCCGTCGCCATTAAGTCGTCGCTCTGGTCGCCGAGACCACGCAAGGGGACGCCTTCCCTTTCGAAAAGGCGCTTGTTCCCCACGAGCACGCGTCGCCCGTCGACCGTCGCTATCGCGCCGTGCCCTGGGATGTTTTCGAATCGCTCGGCGCGCAGATCGCCTACTGCCTGACTTTCTGCATGACGCACGATGGCTTCAGCCAACGGATGCTCGGACTCTCGCTCTACGGCCGCGACCAGGGCGAGTAAAGAGTCCTCGTCGATCCCGTCGGTGACGACCGACGTGACCTGCGGTTCGCCCTGCGTGAGCGTGCCGGTCTTGTCCACGACCACGACGTCGATCCGCGCTGCAGTCTCGAGCGCGATGGCGTTCTTGAACAGGATGCCTCGTTTGGCACCGAGACCCGAGCCGACCATGATGGCAGTCGGCGTAGCGAGCCCCAGCGCGTCGGGACACGTGATGACGACGACCGTGATCGCGAATAACAAGGCTTCGGCTGCGTCGCGTCCCGCGACCAACCAAACGATGAAAGTGCTCGCACCTCCGAGCAAAGCTACGAAGACGAGCCAGAAAGCGGCGCGATCGGCCAGCTTCTGGCCTGGGGCCTTGGAGTTCTGAGCCTCTTGAACGAGCTTGACGATCTGCGCGAGAGCGGTGTCGGAACCGACTCTGGTTGCGCGGACGCGGAGTGTTCCGTTCTTGTTGATGGTGGCTCCGATCACCTGGGCGCCGGGACGCTTCGATACAGGAAGGCTCTCGCCGGTAACGACCGACTCATCGACCTCGCTCGTTCCCTCCTCGACGATGCCGTCGGTTGCGATCTTCGTTCCGGGACGCACGAGGAGGAGATCGTTCACCTCGATGTCCGACGTCGAGACTTCGAGCGTTTGGCCGTCGCGAATGACCAGTGCTTTGGGAGGCGCGAGGTCGAGCAACGTACGGATCGCATCGTTGGCACGGCCTCGCGCACGCATCTCGAACCAATGTCCAAGGAGGACGAACGCGGCGAGCACGGTAGCTGCCTCGTAGAACACGTCGCCGCCGCCCGTGAGTGTCACGCCGACGGAATAGAGCCAACCGGCACCGATCGCGACGGCGACCAGCACCATCATGTCGAGAGTCCGCGCTTTAAGAGCCCGCACGGCTCCGTCAAAGAAGATGAAGGATGAATAGAAAATCACGGGCAGGCTGAGGAAGAACATCCACACGTCTTCGCGTAGGCCAAGGGGAGTAGCGATGTGGAATCTGAGGACGTCGCGGCCGATCGGGGACCACAACAGGATCGGTACCGAAAACAGCGTTGCTACCAGGAAGCGGTTGCGCATGTCGGCGACCATGGCGGCCATCGACATGTCGTTATGGCCCCCGTGCCCCATCCCGTCGTGCGACATCGCGGCAGCCGGTTGGTCTGCTCTTTCGCCCCTTGATGTTTGCAACGTCGACGTCTTCGATCCGGTCGCCATCCCGCTCTCCGTTCCGCAGTCGCATCCTGCTCCTGGCAGTATACCCCCCCAGGGTATAGGTTGAGAAAATCGCTCGAGGAGAGGGAGGGCCATGAGGGGCTACTACGAAGACAAAGAGGAATTGATTGGGCGGCTGCGACGCGTAGAGGGCCAGATACGAGGCCTCCAGAGGATGGTCGATAGCGACGAATACTGCATCGACATCCTCACGCAGATCAGCGCGTCCAGTAATGCGCTGAAGAAGGTTGCTGTCAAACTTCTCGACGAGCACCTGCGCCACTGCGTGGCTAATCACACGGAAAAAGGCAAGGACATGGTCGCCGACGCGACCGCCGCGGTCGAACGGCTTGTGAAGTCGTAGCCCGGAGTCCGACGGCGACCATCCACGGGGCAATCGATGGCTGAGATGGTCAAGCTAGAGAAGCTCTTTTGCCAAAGCGGTTCATGGCGTTGGTTTACGCGTCGAGTCGTCTTGCCGTGGGCCCTGCAAGACGCGACGCCCACGGGAAACGCGTTGGAGATAGGGGCCGGAAGTGGGGTCATGGGTGCTCAGATCCTGAGCACTTTTCCGGCGCTGCAATTGACCGTCACCGATCTCGACGAGTCGATGCTCGTCGCGCGACGAGGGGACCTCGCGGCGTTTGGCGTTCGAGGCAAGGTCGTGACAGCGGATGCGACTCACCTCGAGTTCCCGAGCGACTCGTTCGATTTCGTTTTTTCGTTTCTCATGCTGCACCACGTCATCGAATGGGAGAGCGCGCTCGCCGAGGCGATTCGGGTTCTTCGTCCGCAGGGTGAGCTGATCGGATACGACTTTCTGGACAGCTGGGCTTTTCGCTTGTTCCATCGAATCGAACGTGCTGAGGTGCGTCTGATGACGCTCGACCGCTTAACCGACGTCGTCGATGCACTACCAGTTGATCGCGTTCAGCTCACGACAGGATTTGCCCACTCGATCGTGCGCTTCAAGGTGCGCAAGGCGCCGGCCTCGTCCGCCTAATAGGCGTGAGTCCCACACGTAAAGATCATTCAACCGGGCCCGAGTCGTTGAGCCACCATTCATACAGCGCAGCTTGATTGAAATCTGTCCTCCACGCGAACGCCACGATGTTCAAGCGGGCGTCGGACCAATCGATCCAAGCGGCCTTGGCGTCCGCATAGCAGACGATCTGGCCGCCGACGTCTGAATTCTGGATGGTGTAGTCGTAGGCGGCCGGTTTCGCGCGGCATGCTCCTGAATCGGCGGGTGTGGTCGTTCCGCTGAAGCCGGCAGCATCCCTTAGTTGATCGAAGAACGCTTGCATGTCTGCGGTCGAGTCGAGCTGAGAGTAGACAACGCTTTCGGCCCCCGCAGAGCAGGTAACGCTTGCCTCCTCTCCGGCCGGTGGGCTGTCGTAGCTCCACCGATCGCACGATGGTTGGACGTTGTCGGGAACATGCTGGAGCAGCGCCGATTCCGAGTCGTTCGGAAATCCCGTGGCAGATGGCGAAGCCTGCTCCGCAACCTCGGGAGTCTCTGCTGCTGCCTCCGCTTCCGGCCTATTCACGATCAAGAAAGCCGCGACTCCGATGGCAACCAGCGTGAGCGCCGCGATCGCACCGGCGCGGACCAGATCCCGCTTCTTGTGCGCCGGCGGAGGAGGTACCACTGCCTCCTGAGCCTCGCTCGGCCTCGCTTCGGCGCGCTCCGGTGGGCCAAACGCGAATCTTTCGAAATGGATGCGGCGCGCGCCGATGCCACGAGCGCGAAGCTGGTCCCTCAACGCGTCGATCATCCCGGGAGGACCGCAGATGAGGATCTCTCGGTCGGCGAGATCTGCCGTTGTTTCGCCGATGAGCTCTGCCGTGACGTGCCCTCGCGAGTCTTCGGAGACCAAAGTCACATTGAATCCGGGGATCCGTTGCGCGATCGCACGCAACTCTCCTACGAAGTGAGCTTCCGTCTCCGCACGGACTCCGTAGTAGAGATCGATATCTAACTCATCATCTGGCGTGAGGCTGCGCGCCATACTCAAGAACGGCGTGATCCCTATGCCGCCCGCGATCCATACCTGTCGCTTGCCGCGAACGTTCCTATAGGAGAACTGGCCGTACGGCCCTTCCACGCGCGCAGTTGCACCCACCTCGAGGTCACGAAGCCGTCTGGTGTAGTCGCCGAGCGGCTTCACCAGGATCGACAGATAGTTCGCTTCGGGTGGGGAGACCAGCGAGAAGGGATGGAACTGATTTCGCATGTTGCCGGGCCGCAGGTGGATCTCGTCCGATGAGATCTTGAGGACGTTGAATTGCTTCGTGAATGTCGGGGAGGCGAAATTGACGAAGATGAATTGCCCGGGTGTGAACTCGAAACCGGGGATGGGCGAGAGCGTGATCTCTATCACCCCGTGTCGGAGCTCTGTAAGGGTGATGACGCGGCATTCATGACGCTTGACCATGAAGGCTCCGAAGATCGACCTGTAGACGAACGCAGCGCCCGCCGTCACTGCGAGGATGATGAAGTAGATCCGCAGCGCGGGTGCTTCTTGAACGTCGTCGGTTTTGAAGAGGTGGATCGCGCCGACCACGAAGACGAATCCGAGTGCGCGCTGGATCCACAGGAAGATCTCGTGCGTGACGCGGACCCTGAGGGTCAGAACAACTCCGAGAACGAGCCCCAGGAAGGCGACGAGACCGATAAAGGCCGTTGGGTCTTCCGTCGGCCGGAAGACCGAGAGAACTTCGGATGCCGACTCGGTCGCGTGGCTGCCGACCAGCAATGCCACGTGGATAACGAGCGCGATCAGAACGATTCGCCCGAGCGCACGATGCGCGCGGTACATGGAATCGAGGCCGCCGCACAACCATTGAGCGATCCTCAGCCGGGCTCCGAGAATGAGATTGAGTCCGAACGCGGCGGCGCCGGCGATGCCCAAGATCATCCCGGCGCCTTCTAAGGAGTCGCCGAGCGACGAGAAGTGCTCGCCTAGAGGGCTCGCGGTGAGCCACAGGACGACGGGCAGCAATGTGAGTGCCCCAAGCACCGCGATCGCTCGCGGATGGACCCGCGCGGCCACGACGAACCCCTTTCTCT
>JALZGD010000228.1 GCA_030861205.1 Actinomycetota bacterium | reverse complement strand
TGCTTTCAGGTCCGGTTGCTGCCACCACTCTCCCGCAGCCGGTCCTTCCACATCCGCCGATCGCAATGGAACGATGTTGATCGGCTTAGAAGCCGCGGTTCTCCACGTAGGTTCTTCCATGTAATCCGGTTCGAAGGCCAGACGTTTCGTATCGAGCGTGCGCAGCTCTTCCTGCGACGAGACGTGTAGGACCAAGCGCAGGCTTCGGCCCAGCTCGTCGGGCACGTTCCCTGCCGCCTTGTAAGCGAGTGCTTCGGCGATCGACAAGCGCTTTGTGTTCGCCGCCGTGCCCTCGGTCCCGGATATGCGCATCAGCTCGAGCTCCACGTCGCGCGGGCTCATCAAGTACCAGCCTTCGGCAAGGAGCTCACGGTCCCGTTCCATCGTCCAACGCTAGCGGTCACGACGACCCGCACGTCGTGGGTACCCTCTTTTCACAAGACAAGGAGGTCTTCGATGTCCGAACAAGTCCGCTTCCATTTCGATCCTCTGTGTCCGTGGGCATGGCAAAGCTCGAAGTGGATCCGCGAGGTACAGAAGGTAAGACCGATCGACGTCGAGTGGCGCCTGTTCAGTCTGAAATTGATAAACGCCGGCACTGAGGATCCGTTGGCGGACCGGCACTCGAAAGGCACTCCGGCGCTCCGAACCCTTGCGATGGCGCGACGCAAAGGTGGCAACGAAAGCGTCGGGCGCGTCTATGAATGCATAGGAGCGCAGATCCACGATCAACACCAAGAGGCGAGTGCAGAAACTCTCGCTCGGGCGCTCGAGGCCGCCGACCTACCCACTGCCATCGTCGAAGAGGCTCTGGCGGACGACACGACGATGGATGACGTTCGTCGCGAGCACGATGCGGTCGTAGCCGCCGTGGGGGCATTCGGCGTCCCCACCATCGTTCTCGCGTCCGGCAAGGGGATCTTCGGGCCCGTCATAGCGCACCCGCCCCAAGGAGAGGCTGCCGGCGAACTATGGGATCACGTCCGGTACTTCATCGAGCTGGATGGCTTCTTCGAGCTGAAGCGAAACCGCGACCGTCGGCCCGGCTGACGCACGGCACCGCGCCGGATGCGACCATGGAGTGTCGAGGAGGCGAAAGGGGGCTGGTGTCCCTCCCGGTCTTCAAAACCGGTGCGTCGGCGAGAGCCGGCGGGCGGGTTCGATTCCCGTCCGCCTCCGCTCCGCTTTGCTGCGCGTAGTCGGACCCGCCCAGGTGCCCGAAGCCATATCTCCCCGCCCCGGCGCTACGCGCCTCACCGGGTGGGTTCGATTCCCGTCCGCCTCCGCTTACTTCGTTCGCGGAGTCGGACCCGCCCAGGTGCCCGGAGCCATATCGCCGCGCTCAGTGCTGGGAGGCGCGCATTTGTGACAATCGCGCTACATCACCCCGCTCGTCTTGAAGTACCGGATTTCGCGGTGCTACGTTCACGCGGCGTGGGGCCGCCGCTCTATGCGCCGGTTGAGATCCTCTCTCTCGAGATCTCTGTCGACTCGTTGCGAACTTCGATCGTGGGGGAAACGATATGAAAAGTGCGGTCTCATTCGTCGCTGCGTTACTGATCGCGATCTCTGTGCCGGCTGCGCACGCGGCCGGTATGAATTGTCGTGGTCACGCCGTCACGATGCGGGGAACGAGTTCGGCCGACGAGCTGACTGGCACGAAAGGCCCGGACGTCATCTCGGGTCTCGGAGGGAACGACGTCATCTCGGGTCTCGGAGGGAACGACATCATCTGCGGCGGAGCCGGAAGCGATGAGCTTCATGGCGGCGCCGGCAACGATCAGTTGTCGGGCGGCAAGGACGACGACTCGAAGATCTTCACCGTCGGCGGCGTGATCAGGGACACGGGTGGATTGCTCGGGGGCGCGGGCGACGATGTGATCTCAGGGGATGGCGGCTCCGATGACGTCGAAGGTGGCGAGGGCAAGGATCAGTTGTTCGGCGGCGGTGGTTCGGACGTCCTCTCGGGAGGAAAAGGCGCGGACGAATTGTCAGGTTTGGCGGGCAACGACGCACTGCGGGGAGGCTCGCAAGACGACACGATGACGGACGAGATCGGCGACAACTACTTCGACGCGGGCGCGGGCGACGACTCCATAGCGGCGGGATCGGGAAACGACCAGATCTACGCGGGATCCGGCGCCGATGTGGCCGTCGCTGGGGCGGGCTCCAACTACTTCGATGGGAGCGACGGGAACGACTCGTTCACTTCGGGCGCCGGCAACGACAACACGTACGGAGGCGGGGGCCGCGATGTCATCACGACCGGCGACGGGGACAACTATCTCAGCGGGGGCGCGGGAGCCGACAAGCTCACGTCGGGAACCGGCCACGACAACATCAACGGAGACGACGGCGCGGACATACTGCGCAGCACCGCAGGGGATGACTACCTCGATGGCGGAAGCGGCCCCGACAGGCTCTTGTCGGGGGCAGGTCGCGACAACCTTTACGGGAGCGACGGCAACGACCGGCTTCGCGGCGGCGCCGGCGACGATTACCTAGACGGGGGCGCGGGGCGAGACTCTCTCAACGCGGGCCGCGGCAGTGACCAGTGTCACGGAGGCGAGCACAAGAAGAGCTGCTGACAGCCAAGTCAGACGCGTACTCGCGCGAGCAAGCCCTCGTTGCCTGCGTTAGGCGGCCCGACGGTCGCGCAGCGGCCCGTACACACGTCGACGAACGCTCCGTACGCGTAACCGTCGTCGCCGACGACGACGTCGAGGAAGTCCCAGACGGCGCCGCAGCGGCCGGGTCCGCATGTTCCCCGGAAGAGAGGGTCACGAGGAGGGTTGATCGTCGTCGACGTGAACGTCGGTCGACGAGCGAGCGCGTTACGAGAGGTCGTCACGTACCCATTCCAGGTCGCGTAAGTGTGGTCGCGATCATCGGGAGGACCCGTCACGTTTTCTGTGCCCATGTAGGCGATGGCAACCGTTCCCGCGGCCTTCGCGTCGATGGTCACGAGGTTCGCTTCACGCACTTTGGGGGTCGCGACCGGCACGGGCCGCGACCATTTACGACCTCCGTCGCGAGAGACCGCGAGATACGGAAGGCCCTTGTCCGATACCCACACGTAGTACAGATTTCCTTCGGTGTCGATGGCGACAGATGTTTGTACGTCATCCGACGGTATCGACGACACCTTCACGCGATCCCACGTCGCCCCCTCGTCGTGGCTGATGGCGATCATCGCTTTTCCGCACCAACCGCGCGGTAGATAAACGGTGCCGTCGCGGCCCACGATGCCGTGACCACTAAGGCCCCCGCACAGGCTCGTCGGGCCCGCTTGGACCGGATCGACTCCTTGATATGCGGGGGAGCCGGTCGGAGAGAAGGACAGCCCGCCGTTGAGAGACTTAGAGCACGACGTCGAGATGACGTTGTTGTAGCAGTAGTACACGACGTTCGGATAGCCGACCGTGGGACTCGAAACGGGCGGCCCGGCGAACAGCGTTTGGTGATCGTTAATTGGAGCACCGCACGCCAGTGGATTGCTGAGCCACGTCTTCCCCGCATCGTCGCTGGCCGACAAGTAAGAGCACGCGTCCGTCAGGTCGATGTCGAAGACGCGCTGGGTTGTCGGGTCGACGTACAGGTAAGGATCTTTCGAGACAACGTGGTCCTTGACCGGCCCGATGGTGGGAGACACCGTTGTCCACTTGTGGCCGTGATCGCTCGATTCGAGAACATCGTTGTTCCCGACGGCGAAGTCCGTCGCCGTATAGAAGATCCGGCCGGCCTTGTCTATCCCGATCGTAGGTTCCGACGCGGCGTGGCCGACGCCATACGTCGCCCCCTGTCCCTGCCCTATCGACGAGGTCGTCCTGGATCCTGCCTGGTACACGACCGTTCTCGTCCCGCCCACGCCTCCAGGATCGCTTGCGTTTGCCGACGGTAGAAC
>JALZGD010000056.1 GCA_030861205.1 Actinomycetota bacterium | reverse complement strand
GAGTCGTTTCCGAGCCCACCGTCTAAGGCATTCCTTCCCGGTCCGCCATAGATCACGTCGTCGAACTCGCTCCCGTTCACCCAATTCAACCGAGAAAGTTTGTCGCGACCTTCTCCACGCGCGAACCCTTTCTCTAGGTCCACAGTCACGCCGCGTGATGCGCCGCGACATTCGAGCCAGTCGGTTCCGGGTCCTCCCAAGAGGCGGTCGTTTCCAGGATCGATCAGCAGAGTGTCGTCACCGCCGCGACCGGCCACGACATCATCGCCGGGACCCCCCTGCAGGTAGTTGAGGCCGGCATCACCCTTCAACACGTCATCTTTGTGGCCGCCCGCTAGATCCTCGATGTCGATGAGCGTGTCATCGCCCTGTCCGGTTGCGGTGCCGGACTCGATGTCGGCCTCAACCGGCGACCGTGCACCGCTGAAGTCGGCTGCGTCTTCATCACCTTCCGCACCGGACGTGCCCCCGTCGAGGAGATCGTCCCCAGCTCCACCGGCGACGTGGTCCGGATCGGGACCGGCGTGGAGCTCGTCATTTCCCGCACCTCCGAACAGTTGGTCGATGCCGCTGCGATCGCGTAAGAAATCGTTGCCCGCGCCACCTAGAAGTGCGTCCCCGCCGCCACCGCCATCGATCCGATCCGCACCAACTCCACCGCGGACGTCGTCGCGGCCGCCGCCGGCACAGATGAGGTCTTTGTCGCCGAGGCCTTCGATCGTGTCGGCGCCACCGAGCGCAACAATCACATCCCGGCGTGGCGTGCCGTGGAGAACGTCCGGCCCTTTCGTGCCCACCATCGTCGCGTTCTCACCGAAACAGCGCTGGGTGCGCGCGAACCCCGTGCCTGGCATGACGAGCACGCCAATGAACACGATGCTGACCAATATGACCTTCGTCTGCTTGACGTGCCCCACGGCTCCCCTCTTTCTGCGTCTCTAAGCATGGACTACCGAACGTGCCCTTTCATTGCTTGAGGAAGGGCAATGAAAGCGCCCGCACTGCAGCTATCGTCGACCCGCATGACGGTTCAGCGGATGGACAACATCGGCATCGTTGTGGAATCCCTCGATGCTGCTATCGCCTTTTTCGTCGACCTTGGTCTCGAGCTCGAAGGACGAGCCACGATCGAAGGAGACTGGTCGGGTCGCGTAACTGGACTACGCGACCAGCGCGTCGAGGTCGCCATGATGCGTACGCCTGATGGCCATAGCAAGATTGAGCTTTCCCGATTTCTCGCGCCGCCCGTGGTCGCCGATCACCGGAACGCACCGGTGAACTCTCTGGGCTACCTCCGCGTCATGTTCGCGGTGGACGAGCTCGATGAAACGCTCGTCCGGCTCCGAAAGCACGGCGCGGAACTCGTCGACGAAGTGGTCGAGTACGAAGGCTTATTTCGGCTCTGCTACATCCGCGGGCCCGAGGGCATCCTCATCGGACTGGCCGAGCAAATCGGATAAACGGTTCCCGCCCTTTTAGACGATCTCGTAAGTGAAGATTGCCCCCCGCTCTTCCCCGCTTGGCCCAAGCTTGCGATAGAGGGCGTAACCGGCGTCGTTACCTTCATCGACTCCGAGCCACGCTTCGTTGGCATTGACCTCCCGCGCCAAGCGAAGCAGCTCATTCATGAGACGCGTAGCTACGCCGCGGCGGCGATGAGGTTTGGCAGTATCGATCTCGTCGATGTAGAGGTGTTTCCAACCTGTCGGGTGTTGCATCACGTAGGCATGAGCCGCACCCACCAATTCCTCACCGATGTACGCAACCAGGTAGACGCGATCTTCGTCCTCCACGAAGTCGCGTAACGACTGAAGCGAGAATCGGTTGTCGAAGTCTTCCCATACCGGATCGTTCAGCTGACCCGCGACGGTCGCTAGATCTTCATCATCGGGAGAGAGCCGCCTAACCTCGATCACCAACCCCCTCCTCCGCACGAGACCGATTTCGTTCCGACGACTTCCTTAACTTCTAGATCTCTTTCGCCGGTCTAAGTCAGTATCCGCTCGTTTGTAGAGCGCGTTCCAGCGCCGGGAAGATGGCGTCGGCCCACGCTTGGTATCCAGCAGGGCCGGGATGGAAGTCGTCGGCGGCATACGCCGTATCGGGATGAGCGGCAAAGAACGGGCCCGTCTTCTGAGCGAGCGGTACGACCGACACCCCTTCATCACTGGCAGCCGAAGCCATCACAGAAGCGACCTGCCGGCCCCTCCATCCCGCGAGTGTTCTGAGCGGCTCGAGCCAGGCGCGGGCGCGCATGTCGGGAGGCCCTGCAAGAACGATCGTCGCCCCCGTAGCCTCGAGGTGTCGCAGGATCGCGCGGGTGTCGGACTCGATTGAACCGAGCCGGGTTAGGTGCGTGACGTCGTTCGCACCGACACCAACGAAAACGAGGTCCGGAGCGGCGCGAACGGCTTCGGGTACCTGGTCGGTCAACACGTCGTGGACCCTGGCTCCAGAGACGCCGAGGGCAACCAGTTCGACGCGGCGCCCGGTCTCTGCCAGCATGCGCGCAAGGTCTGTGGCATAAGCATGCTTGGGGTCGCCGGCGCCGAGACCAGCCGCGGTCGAATCGCCCAACACCACAAAGGTGAGAGGACGTCCCATTCGGGGGCCGAAGGAACCGCCGAGCTTCATCGCCGGAGCCGACGGCAAGTATGTCCGCGTGACCGCGAGCCAGATCTCTACTCCGAGCACACCAGCAAATAGCAGAACGAATCCAATGAGTGACCAGACGATCCGTTTCAGCATGCCGTGAGGCTATCGGGCGCAGCGCCACGCCCAGGGGAGGTCGAACCCGGAGCTACAACGCGCAGGCCTCATCTGGCGGGCCGCTTCGTCCCATCAAGGACCGCATCTCGTCGATCGAGGTACTCGCACCGAGTTTTCCGGCGCGGATGGGTTACCGGCGACCGCCGCAGACGGTCTTGGGTTGTAGAAAACCAAGGCCTGTCGGACGTTAGATAGCGGACATGTCCGACCAAGCAATTTCTCCGCCGGCCCCACTAAACGCGGTTTCGGTGGCGGCATTACGGGTGCTGGCAGCCGCATGCGTACTCGCAACCGTGGGATCGATTGTTTGGCTCGTCGCTCGCGACGGCTTCCCGGGGATCGGTGGGTGGGTCCTCACAGCGGTCTTGGCCGCGCCCGTCTTGCTGCTCGCCGGGGCGCTCCTCTCATCGGCCCGGAGACTCCAACAGGGCGTCGGAGAGGTCGGAGCATTCCTTCTCCTTGGCCTCGTCTTCATGGTCGTGTGGGTGTTCGCATGGGAGTCGGAGATGTACGAATCGCGCTTGACAATCGACACGCGAGTACACGGTCACGTCTTCCTAATCGGGATTCGGCCCCCTGCGACATGGAACGCGGGCCGATTCCTCTTTGCTTCCCTCGGAGTGGTCTGTTTCGTCGGCGCCGTGGGGCTTGTTGTATCCGTCGTACGGCAGCGCCGATCTACGCTTCGATTGATCCTCGGCCTCTCAGCGACCCTGATCATCGCGATTGCGATCTCCGTTCCGATTCTTCAACAACGAGAGGACGCCAGGCAGCAACATGCACGCAGCTCGTGTGCCGAGATCCGACGCCTTCAGGGATTCACTCGTGCGCGCGCGGAAGCATTGTGCGAGAACCCGTACAACGAGCCATTCCTCCGACGGCGATAAGAGGTTCCCGTCGAGGAGACCGCCACGAGCTTTGACTCAGTTCGCTCTGAAGACGGAGGCGAGGTCTTTCCGATTTCCGCTGAGATCGCCTGCCGCGATCGCTTCTTCGACCGTGAGCATTCCGGACGCGAGGCCCAAGATGACCATGCCGTCAGCCCTGAGGACAGTCGGCGGGTGTGGGTCATCGTTGAGCGTCACTCGCACCCCGTCGGGGGCGGCGCGAACGGTGAGAATGGTTCCGTCAACTTGCACACCGACCGTTGCGCAAGTTGTGCGTCGCTTCGTGTCAATGAGCGATTCAAGGGCAACGACAAGCCAGTGCGGTTGGAAGTGGTCACGTCCCGGCCCTGTAACCATGAGGGGGGTGCTCCACGTGACCAAACCGGAGATCGCGGTCCGCAGCTCGCTGCCCCAGGCCGTCAGCGTGTAGGCCACCCCGTTGCTTTGGGCATCGAGTTGGCGCTCTACCACGCCTGCTTCTTCGAGCTCGCGCAGTCGCTCGGCCAAGAGATTCGTGGAGATGCCCGGCAGCCCCGCTTGGAGCTGCCCGTACCTGGCCGGACCTACGAGAAGTTCGCGGACGATGAGCAGGCTCCATCGATCGCCGACCACGTCGAGTGCCCTTGCGAGGCCGCAGTACTGCGCATATGTGCGCTTCGCACCTACTGACGGATTCTTGGGCATCAGGCGACCTCAATAGTGTCGAAGGTGAGGGTCAGCAAGATCGGCTTTGGCAGCGAGCGACCGCCGGGCCCGCGCGGCAGAACGCGACGCCAATGCGCGAAGGTCCGCCCGTCAACTTGGCGATGATCATCGCAATACAGGGCGGCACTGGCCCACTTACCGACGGCTTCGGCCACGAAGTCGTGACGCCGGATCAGGCCTTCAGAGTCGATGTAGAAGGTTTGATGTGCGGAATGGGTGTGGAAGCCGGCTGGGAACTCGGCGTGCAGACGTCGCCACGTTTCTCCTCTCTCAGTCCACGGCTTCCCCTCGGAGACCTGGACGCCATCTCCGGTGAGCAGGAAGGGCGCCGTCAGGTAATTCCACGACGCGTAGCCGGCGAAATACGCAGTATCCAGCGGATCCCAACGGAAGTTGCGTCGGACACCCTGAATCCCGAAGAACGCTGCCCGCGGATCGCTGCGAGATGCGATTGGCTCGCCGTTGTCAGTTTGGATCCGCACCTCTCCGTCGTCGAAAACGGCCTGACTTCCAGGGTGGGGGAAGCCGCCGATCACGGTGCGTTGCCCCGCCGTGTGAATGTCAAACGTGACGTTGGCCAGTTTGGTTCCGGGGAATCTCCTGGGCAACAGGCCGCTCACGTGACCCCGCGCGCGTATGGACGAGATCGAGCGCCAACGTTCAACTCCGCCGTACGCCTCGAGGACCTTTCCGAGCAGTTGATTCACATCGGAACCCTTCGCGGTTACTTCATTTCCGCTTGTACCCTTCAACGACTATAGTCGTGATCTAAGAGGCGGGCAATCGACGACATGCAGGTCGCACGAGAACGCCCGTCGTGGGTGGACGACAACCTGTTCCCATTCGAGAGACGTTTCGTTGAGTAGACGCAACACGGTCTATTAAGACGAAAGCGCATGAACGTACGTCGATAATCGAGGAAAAGGAAAACCCCCTGTCACCAGGGGGTTTGTCGAGAGCGGGCGACCAGATTCGAACTGGCGACCCTCACCTTGGCAAGGTGATGCTCTACCACTGAGCCACGCCCGCAGAGCGACCCATTATATGAGAGTGGCCTTGGGGACCACTAGGCTCGTCGCATGGCTGGCAACTACAGCGACCCCGCCATCGCACGGGAGATCCTCGAGAAATTTAAGCGTTTCGCGGTAGTCGGATGCTCATCCGATCCCCGTAGGGCGAGCTTCCGTGTATCCCGCTACCTCATGCTCCAGGGCTACGAGGTCACGCCGGTCAACCCGCACGAATCGCAAGTCCACGGGCAAGCTGCCTATCCGGACCTCGCGTCGGTCCCCCACCCCCTGGAGGTCGTCGACATCTTCCGTCGCGCCGACGAGGCCGGCACCCACATCGACGAAGCGATCGACGCCGGGGCAAAAGCTGTGTGGATGCAACTCGATGTGATCGACGAGCAAGCAGCCGAGCGCGCGCATCAAGCAGGGTTACTAGTTGTGATGGATCGTTGCCCCGCTATCGATCATCCCGCCTTTTTCGGCAGCTGAGTCATGAAGGTCTACATCTCGTCGGACATCGAAGGCTGCGCCGGCATCGTCGATTGGGATCAGGTGCTGCCCGGGCGGAGCGACTACGAGCTCGGGCGTCGTCTGCTCCTCGGCGAAGTGAACGCGGCGATCGAGGGAGCAGTCGCAGGTGGCGCGACAGAGATAGTCGTCAACGACTCGCACCACCGCATGGCGAATCTCGACCCCGAGCAACTTGCGCAACCCGCGTCCTACATCTCCGGCCACAACAAGCCTCTTTACATGATGGAGGGGCTCGATCGATCTTTCGATGCGGCGTTCTTCGTTGCCTATCACGGCGCGATCGACGGGCCGCCCGCCGTGTTGTCTCACACTTACAACCCGGCCGCGATCGCCGGAGCGACTCTCAACGGAACCCTCACGGGCGAATCCGGCATCAACGCGTTGGTGGCGGCAGCCTTCGATGTGCCGATCGTGTTGATCACCGGCGACGACGTCACGGCCAAGCAGGCCGAACCATTCATGCCAGACGCGGAAAAAGCCGTCGTCAAGCACTCCATCTCACGCTCCGCGGCGCACAGCCTCCATCCCGATGCCGCGCGTGCTCTGATCCGAGACAGCGCGCAGCGAGCGCTGGAAAACGCAGATGGGATGAGCGTTCCCTCGATCGACCAGCCCGCTCGCCTCGAACTCACATTCCTAGACGCCGATTTCGCCGAGCTTGCACAGCGTCTTACTGCGGTCGAGAGAACGGATACGCGGCGCATCTCTATCCTGAACGACGACTTGCTACAGCTTTACCGCGACTTCGTGACGTTGATCTCTTTGACTCGCTCGCTCGTCTAATGGCCGGTGCTGCCAAATCCTCCGACACCCCGCGGCGAATCGGGAAGTGAATCGACGACCTCCAGCCGAACGCTCTCGACCTTCTGGACAACGAGCTGCGCGATCTTCTCGCCACGACGGATGTAGATCGGATCCGTCGTGTCCAAGTTGACGACGACTACTTGGATCTCGCCTCGATACCCGGAGTCGATTAACCCGGGAGCGTTCGGCAGCGCGAGCCCTTCGCGCAATGCACGACCGGAGCGGGCGAGGACGAAGCCCGCGTAGCCTTCCGGCAGCGCGATCGCGAGTCCGGTGGGAACCTTCGTGCGCTCCCCCGGCTTGAGCTCGACATCAACGGCCGACACGAGATCGAGACCCGCATCACCCGGGTGCGCATAGGCCGGCAGCGGAAGATCGACATCGAGCTGCTTGACCTCGATCCGCATCAAACGCCTGCCTTCGGTGGGGATTTCTTCTGCAGGAGGCCGAGCTCGCGTTCGAAGTCGTTGAGCTCTTGGAAATCCTTGTACACGGACGCGAACCGCAAGTACGCGACCTCGTCGAGGTCACGTAGGCGTTCGAGGATCTCGCGACCGACGTCGGCAGACGACACTGGACGGCGACCGTCGGAGCGCATCGCCTCCTCGACGTCTTCCGCAAGCGATTGGATCTCGGCTTCGGTGACGGGGCGGTTCTTCGACGCCATCCGGACTCCATTGACGATCTTGCCGATATCGAACGGCTCCTCTTGACCGCTTCGTTTCGCGACGAGGAGCGGTACTTCTTCGGATCGTTCGAAGGTGGTGAAGCGACGGCCGCAACCCAGGCACTCACGACGCCTGCGGATAGCGCGTCCATCTTCGGCGTTGCGCGAGTCGACGACCTTGTCTTCCTCGTTACTGCAGTACGGACAACGCATCTACGCGCGCCTTCCGCTCAAACGGCTTCGGCACTCTCGTCGCGCAGCCTCTTCAGCTCTTCGCGCAGCGAACGGATGTCGTCCTGATAGGTCTTGACGTCTTTAGTCGTCTGTACCTTTGCCCGACTCCAATCGGCAGTCGGTCGGCGCGGCGGTGCATCGGCAGTCGTCCCGCACAGTGGGCAGGAGGCGGGACCGGGCTGAAGCTCGGCCCCGCACTCGCTGCAATGCTTCTTTGCCATCGCGGCCCCCGGATCCCCCTACGAGCAGCCCGATGTCGACCCGCAGCTCGGGCATGCGAAACACGATCCGGCGGGCTGCATCTGGACACCGCACGTTCCACAGAACGGAAGTGAGCCCGTGTGTGCGCTCGCAACCGGCCCGAGCACGATCACGCCTTCTTCTTTGCCGTGACCGTTGCCGTTCCCATTCCCGTTTCCGTTGTCCGGCTGGCTGCCGGTCGCGTTCGGGTCCAGCTTGGTCTCGATCTCGGTCTGGCGCTCGCCCGACGTCCTGATCCCGAGCGCATGGCGCTCATCCTCGGACAGATAGTCGATCGCGAGCACTCGGAACACGTAGTCGAGGATCGACGTCGCGATGCGGAAGTCCGGGTCGTCGGTCATGCCCGACGGCTCGAAGCGGGTGTTGACGAACTGCTTCACGTAAGCCGACAGTGGCACGCCGTACTGCAGACCCATCGAGATCGAGATGGCGAACGCATCCATGATCCCGGCGAGCGTCGAGCCCTGCTTGGCGACCTTCAGGAAGATCTCGCCCACCGATCCGTCGCCGAACTCACCCGTCGTGATGTAGCCCTCGGTGTCGGCGACCCGGAACTTGATCGTCTTCGAGGTGCGGCGCTTCGGCAGGCGCCGCCGGACCGGACCGGCCGGCGAAGCGGTCGTCACCGGAGCTTTCGCATCTTCCTTCTTGGCGCTCGACAGCGGCTGAGCAACCTTGCAGTTGTCCCGATAGAGCGCCATCGCTTTGAGCCCGCGGCGCCACCCTTCGATGTAGACCTGCTCTACGTCTTCGACCGTGACGTGCTCGGGCAGGTTCACGGTCTTCGAGATCGCGCCCGAGATGAACGGTTGCACCGCCGCCATCATCTTGATGTGGCCCATGTAGTGGATCGAGCGCTCCCCCATAGCGGTGTCGAAGACGCTGAGGTGTTCCTCGCGCAGGTGCGGAGCACCCACCACATGTGAGTTCTGGTCGATGTAGGCGACGATGTCGGCGACCTGCGAGTCGCTGTAGCCGAGCTTCGTCAGAGCGCGCGGGACGGTCTGGTTGACGATCGACATCGTGCCGCCGCCGACGAGCTTCTTGACCTTCTTCAACGCGAGGTCGGGCTCGATGCCGGTGGTGTCACAGTCCATGAGCAAACCGATGGTCCCGGTCGGCGCGAGCACGGTGGCCTGAGCGTTGCGGTAGCCATGGCTCTGACCCAGCGCAACGGCTTGGTCCCACGCCTCTCGAGCTGAGCCGACCAATTCGTTGGGAGCGAGATCGCTGGGGATCTCGTAGGCCGCGTCGCGATGCTTGCCCATGACGCGCAGGTGCGGCTCGCGGTTCTTCGCATACTCCTCGTACGGCCCGACACGCTCCGCGATCTTGGCGGAGGTCGCGTAGCAGTGGCCCGTCATGATCGACATGAGGGCCGCGGCCCAAGCACGTCCCTCGTCAGAGTCGTACGCGAGGCCTTGCGACATCAGCAACGCGCCGAGGTTTGCGAACCCCTGTCCGAGCTGACGCATCTTGTGCGAGTTCTCGGTGATCTTCTCCGTCGGGTAACTGGCGAAGCCCACCGAGATCTCTTGAGCCAGGAACATGATCTCGATCGCGTGCTTGTAGCCCTCGACGTCGAAGCGATCGTTCTCGTCGACGAACTTGAGAAGATTCAGCGACGCCAGGTTGCAGCTCGAGTTGTCGACGTGCATGTACTCCGAGCACGGGTTGGAGCCGTTGATCCGGTCGGTGTTCGGGCACGTGTGCCACTCGTTGATGACCGTGTCGTACTGCATGCCGGGATCGGCGCACTGCCATGCAGCCTCGGCGATCTCACGCATCAGCTCGCGCGCCTTCACCGTCTCGATCGCCTCACCGTTAGTGACGGCTTTGAGCGTCCAGTCCGTGTCGTCGATCACCGCTTGCATGAACTCGTCCGTCACGCGCACCGAGTTGTTCGCGTTCTGGTACTGGATCGAGTGACTGTCCTTGCCGTCGAGGTCCATGTCGAAGCCGGCGTCGCGCAGGGCGCGGGCCTTGTTCTCTTCGAGGGCCTTGCACCAGATGAAGCTCTTGATGTCGGGGTGGTCGACGTTGAGCACGACCATCTTCGCCGCGCGACGGGTAGCGCCGCCCGACTTGATCGTTCCCGCAGACGCGTCTGCTCCGCGCATGAACGAAACCGGGCCGGACGCGGTGCCGCCCGACTTCAGGTGCTCTTTCGACGAACGGATCTTCGACAGGTTGATGCCCGAGCCCGAGCCGTGCTTGAAGATCGTGCCTTCTTCGACGTACCAGTTGAGGATCGACGACATCTCGTCGTCGACGGCGAGGATGAAACACGCCGACACCTGCTCTTGGCCCTTGGGGCGCCATCCGACGTTGAACCACACCGGCGAGTTGAAAGCCGCCTTCTGCGTCACCAGGAGATGGGTCAGCTCGTCCTTGAAGATCGCCGCCTCGTCGGCGTCGAAGTAGCCACGGGCGAGACCCTCTTCGTGGTACCGATCGACGACCCGGTTGATCATCTGCTTCACCGAGCGCTCCCGGTTGGGCGTGCCCTGCGTGCCGCGGAAATATTTCTGCGCAGCGATGTTCGTGGCGTTCTGTGACCACGCCTTCGGGACCTCGATGCCCTTTTGCTCGAACGCGACTTCGCCCGTCCGGTAGTTCTGGATGATCGCGTCGCGGGTGTCCCACTCGATCTCGTCGTAGGGATGGACACCCTCGGTAGTGAAGAACCGCCGGATCTCGAGGCCTTCGGAAACTGTGGTCGGCGAAGACTGCGCCACGCTTGGATCCCCCTTCCATCGCAACCGGAGACTGGCTCCGGACCGCCCTCTAATTATCTCACCTCTGGGCAGGTCCTACACCAGATATAGGGCCTCCCGGGGGTGCCACCACAACATGTGGTGGAATCACAAGGATGAAAGTTACGCCCGTGTGATGGGCGGGTCAAGAGTTTCCGGAGAGCTTCGCGCGCTATCTGGGGAGCTTGATGCGCGCCCCCGCCGCAGGCGGCGCGA
>JALZGD010000227.1 GCA_030861205.1 Actinomycetota bacterium | reverse complement strand
GTTCGGATCTACACGCGCAAGGGCGACGACGGGACGACCGGCCTGCTGTATGGGGGCCGCGTCGCGAAGGACGATGCTCGCACGGAGGTCTACGGAACGCTCGACGAGACCGTGTCGGCGCTCGGGATCGCTCGGGCGGCAGGCCTGGCTCCCCGGGTCGACGAGATAGTTATCCGGCTGCAGAGAGAGATGTTCGTCGTCGGCGCGCAACTCGCCACCGCCGCCGAGAACCAATCGAAGCTTCAGCCCGGTGTCTCGAAGGTCACTCCGGATATGACGGCGACTGCTGAACGCGAGATCGATGCACTCGTCGAGCAGCACCCGTTGCCGCAAGAGTTCATCCTTCCCGGGGAGACCATGGGCTCCGCGGGATTGGACCTCGCGCGGTCGACGATCAGAAGGGCAGAACGGCAAGCGGTCGCGCTCGATCGCGAGGGGCTGGTGCCCGATCCAGAGATCCTTCGCTACATCAACCGTGTGTCCGATCTGCTGTTCGCGCTTGCTCGCTATGAAGAAACGGAGCGCGGCAGGCGCGCGGCCCCCTCACGCGAACGTTGAGACCTTTCGACTTCTGCCCCGCCGATGCCACGCGTCTTCTCGATCGCGATCACGAAGGCGGAAAGCTGTGCCCGGCCTGCGAGCGGACCTGGTACCAGTCGTCGGCGCCGACCGCCGGCGCCGCGATCGTCAAGGAGGGGAAGGCTTTGGTGTCGATCCGCGCTCGCGATCCCGAGAAGGGACGTATGGATGTCCCCGGCGGGTTCTTGGCTCCTGGTGAACAGGTGATCGATGGATTGAAGCGTGAGGTTCGCGAGGAGCTCGGGATCGAGGTGGATGCCGACATCTCCGATTGTGTCTCCGCCGTCGCACATACGTATGGTCCCGAAGGAGACTTCGTGCTGGCTCTCGGTTTCAAGGCTCGGCTGGTCTCGGGAGAGCCACAACCGGCGGATGATGTTGCAGCGATCCGTTGGGTAAGTCTCGAAGACCTAGACGACCTCGACTTCGCTTGGGAGCACGATCGCGAACTCGTAAGGAGGGCCCTGAACGATGAAGCTCGATGAATTTGATCTCGATCCTCGAGAACTCGCGACGTTGCTGTCCGGGACTCGATTCGCCCTCGGTGCCTTGCTGTTTCTCATGCCGTCGAGGTCGGCGAAGCTCTGGTCGGATGAAGGAGGCGACTCGTCTGCAGCGGTGGTTGCGTCGCGCGGCATGGGAGCACGGGACATGGCGCTGGGTCTCGGCGGCTTGCTTGCTCTCGCCAACGACAAGCCGGCCCGCGGTTGGATCGAGGCTGCCGCGTTCAGCGATCTGATGGACACCGTTTCGACCGCGATGTCGTTCAGGCGTCTGCCGCGCGGCCGTGCCTTACTGATGGGCGCAACTGCAGCGGGGGCCGCGATGCTCGGGATGCAGCTCGCGCCTCTGCTCGACGACTAACAACTTACGCGAGTAGTCGTCAGCGCGCTGCACATAACAGTCAGCAGCGGGACGCTCAGCGCGACGCTAGGGTTTGGCGATGAGTTGGCCGTTCTCGCCTGAGCATGACGAACTTCGTTCGTCGATACGCGCGTTCGTCGAAACCGAACTGGCCCCTCACGCGGAGGAATGGGAGGCGAATGGAAGCTTCCCGGATTCCGTGTTCACGCGGCTGGGTGAGCTCGGTTTTCTCGGTCTGTCCTATCCCGAGGAATACGGAGGCGGGGGTGGCGACTACCTCTGCAACATCGTTCTGGCGGAAGAGATGTCGGGAGCGGGGAGTGGTGGCCTTTCGATGGCAGTTGCGGTGCAGACCGACATGGCCGTGCCCCCCATCTACAAATTCGGGACCGAGGAGCAGAAAAAGAGATATCTCATGCCCGCTCTCGCGGGCGAGAAGATCTTCTGTCTCGGCATCACTGAACCGGATGCAGGCTCGGATGTCGCATCTATCAAGACGACGGCGACCAAGGTCGACGGCGGATGGGTCATCAACGGCCGCAAGATCTTCATCACTAATGGACGGCGCGCGCATGCGATGACGCTCGTCGCCAAGACCGATCGCGACGCCGGGCATCAAGGCATCTCTCTGTTCATCGTCGACACGGATACGCCCGGCTACCGCGTCGAGCGCACTCTCGACAAGGTGGGGATGCACAGTTCCGACACGGGCGAGATCTCGTTCACTGACATGCTCGTTCCCGACGATGCCTTGCTGGGCAAAGAGGGCGAAGGTTTTTACAACATCTCATGGGAACTACAGGGCGAGCGATTGATCGGCGCTGCCGGCACGATCGCCGGTGCACGTCGCATGTTCGAGGCAGCCTGCGCCTATGCATTGCAACGTCACACTTTTGGGAAACCGATCGCGAAACATCAGGCGATCCGTCACATGCTTGCCGACGTGGCGACGCAGATCGAGGCTGCGCAGCAGCTCGTATACGAGGCTGCGTGGAAGGTCGAGCACGGCGAGTACCCGGTTCGCGAGATCTCGATGGCGAAGCTTCTGACGGGTGAGGTCTCGTGGAAAACGGCCGACCGTTGCATGCAGATCTTCGGCGGATACGGATACGCGATGGAATTCCCTATCCAACGAGCATGGCGCGATTCACGCCTGATCAGGATCGGCGGCGGAACGGACGAAGTGATGCGCGAGATCATCGGCCGCATGGAGGGCTTGTGACTGTCACGCTTTTCTCGGCCGAACACGACGAGCTCCGCGAGCAAGTCAGCTCGTTCGTCGCCAGAGAGCTCGCTCCGCATGCCGAGGAATGGGAGGCTCGAGGAGAGTTCCCCAAGGAGATCTTTCAACGCGTAGGCGAGCTCGGGTTGTTCGGGATGAAGTTCCCGGAGTCCGTCGGCGGGTCCGGGCCGGACTTTCTCGCAGACGCCGTCATCACCGAAGAATTCGTCGGTTGTCATTCCGGCGGCGTTTCAGCATCGCTCGGTGCGCACAAGGATCTTGCGTGCCTCTACCTCTACAACTTCGGAACCTCCGAGCAACACGACAGATGGTTGCGACCGGCGATCGAGGGACGTCTTGTCGGGGGCCTAGCGGTAACCGAGCCGGATGCCGGTTCCGATGTCGTGTCGATGAAGTGCACGGCTACGCGCGCTGGAGACGACTGGGTCCTCAACGGCTCGAAGCTGTTCATCTCGAATGGAGCGTGGGCGGATTTCGTCGTCGTAGCTGCAAAGACCGACAAGGACGCGGGACACGGCGGTCTCACCTTGTTCGTCGTAGAGGCAGGGACACCGGGTTTCGAAGCGCGGCGCATCCCGATGCTCGGGTGGCGCACGGGGCAGACGGCAGAACTGTCGTTCGCGGACGTTCGGGTTCCCGACGACTGTCGACTGGGTGAAGAGGGAGGCGGGTTCTACGCGATCATGCGCAACTTCGCGTGGGAGCGGCTCGCGATGGCGCTCGGCGCAACGTCCGGAGCGGCGCGGACGTATCAGCTTGCTCGTAGCTACGCGCTCGATCGCGCAGCTTTCGGCCGACCGGTAGGCAAGTTCCAGGTGTGGCGGCACCGATTCGCCGACATGGCGACGAGGATCGAAGCGGCGCGCGCGTTGACGTACTCCGCCTTACGCAGATATGCAGAGGGTGAAGATCCCATCAGGGAAGTTTCGATGGCGAAGCTGTACGCGACCGAGCTCGCCTTTCATGTTGCCGACGAGTGCGTTCAGATCCATGGTGGCTACGGGTACATGATGGAGTTCCCCGCACAGCGCGCGTGGCGCGACGCTCGTCTTGGCCCGATCGGTGGCGGTACGTCCGAGATCATGAAAGAGATCATCGGCAGGTCCTACGGTTTGTAGCGCGAGCTACTCCTCTTCCACCGGCGAGACCCGGACGAGAGTCGCGAGCTCACGGCCCAGAGATGTAGGGCCGTCGGGTGTCTCCAGCGTGATGGGGCCCTCTAGCGGCGCGATGTCCTTTAC
>JALZGD010000055.1:9783-10847 GCA_030861205.1 Actinomycetota bacterium | reverse complement strand
ATCGCGTCCTCCGCATGAGCTCCTGCATCGAGGCGCGGAGTGGCGGGAGGGCCCGACTCGTGCAACCCCCGGTGATCCCACGTCACCACGCGGCGGGCCCGTTCGACATCGATCAGAGCGCGACGCCACATCGAGAGGTCGGCACCGACCGCGTTGCATACGAGCAAAGGGGTCGCATCGCCGTCCCCGAACGTGTACATCGCGATCTCTGAGCCGTCGAACGAATCGACCGGCTGAGCGACGAGACGATCCGTCAACCGGCGCGCTCGCTAGCGGTGCCGATGCCCGCCGTCGACGGGGACAGCGCCATGCCGCGCTCACGTTCGATCTCGGCGCGATAACCCTCGATCTCGATCGCCTGCGCCATGTCGTCCCACCCCATGGCGTCGCTCATGACTCGAGCCGCTCGCGCATCCTGCCCAAGCCCTGCTTCGCGATCGAGCAGCGCAAGGCGAGTTCTCCGCGCGAGGAAGTCCGAGAGATGCAGCGCCATCTCGGCGCGGGCGCAGTAGGCGACCTCCGCAGCTATCGGAAGGTGACCTTCGAGCAAGGGGGCCGTTGAATCGTCGGTCGCGGCAAGGTCGAGGACTGCAAGAGCGCGGTCGCCGTAACACCGAACGAGGTTCGCCGCGCTGTCTGCACCGACGCCCAATGCGGTGGCCCTCCGTGCTACGACCGCCGCGAGCGCTCCGGCATCGGACGATCCCAGGCGTATCCATTGAGTCCGCGATCTCGAATCGTTTCCGAGGTCGCCGGCAACGCGGTCGACCGCCTCCATCGCCATCCGCCTGAAAGTCGTGAGCTTGCCTCCCGTGATCCCGATGATGCCGTCTGCGATGTCGTACACGGCGTGACGTCGTGAAAGATCCGCGGTCGCACCCCTGTCTGAGGCGATCAATGGGCGGAGACCGGCCCACGCCCCTGCGATGTCCCGCTCGATGAGATCGAGCTCGAAGACCGAGTTCAACGCGGCCAAGCAATACTCGCGGTCCTCGGGCTCGACGGTGGGCGCGTCCAAGCTGCCCTCGTAGGCGGTATCGGTCGTCCCGACGATCACCCCGTCG
>JALZGD010000055.1:9377-9773 GCA_030861205.1 Actinomycetota bacterium | reverse complement strand
CCCCGTCGATCCATGGGATCACGAAGAGGAAGCGCTTGCGCTCTGCGTCCGGAATGAATGCAGCCGACCCTTC
This sequence comes from Actinomycetota bacterium, assembly GCA_030861205.1. Classification (GTDB taxonomy): domain Bacteria; phylum Actinomycetota; class CADDZG01; order CADDZG01; family WHSQ01; genus JALZGD01. The sequence goes on along the minus strand of JALZGD010000055.1, from coordinate 9,700 downwards.
CATCGGAAGAGTGTCGTGGCGGAACGCGAGGTGGATGCCTTTCGAAGGTCTCAGGCGCAGCGGCGCGCCGTCTACGGCAAGGTCTTCGACCCTGTCGGTCCACACCCCCGCGGCCACGATGACACGCCTTGCGTAGATGTCGAACGACGCCGCGGTGGACGCGTCCTCGACCGTCGCTCGACACATGTCGCTGCCCGGCTCGAGATCCCGCACCGCGAGATAGTTGGCGACGGTCGCGCCGTAACGCCGTGCCTGGATGAGCGTCTCCATGACGAGTCTGACGTCGTCCGTCTTGCAGTCGTAGAAGAGATAGCCGCCCTTCA
>JALZGD010000055.1:0-9367 GCA_030861205.1 Actinomycetota bacterium | reverse complement strand
ACCTTTTCCTCGGTCTCGTCCGCATCGAGGTGGCGGTGAACCTTCATGTTCTTGAAGGACGCGAGCGTGTCGTAAGCCCACAGGCCGACGGCGAACCGTGCTCGATTCCATCGATCCGAGACGGCCAACGTGAAGGGGACCGGTTCCACGAGATGCGGCGCCAGCCTGCGGAGGAGATCGCGCTCGGTCGACGCCTCGCGGATCAGCCCGAACTCACGTTGCTCGAGATAGCGAAGGCCGCCGTGGACCAGCTTTGATGACTTGCTCGAAGTGCCGGAGGCGAAATCGAACCGCTCGACCAATCCGACTCGAAAGCCGCGGGACGCAGCGTCCAGAGCTATCCCGGCACCCGTTATGCCGCCGCCCACGACGAGGACGTCGAATGGATCGTTCGGATCGGTCGACGCAAGTCTCTCGAGCGCGTCGTCTCTAGGTCCCAGCGTCACAGCAGACCAGCGGCCCAGCGCACGACGGTGACGACGCCGATGATGACGAAAAGCGCACCGAACAGGACGAGGGGACCGACCCACCAATCGGTTTGACGGCCGAGAGGATCGGACTCTGCCTCGGCCGTCCTCCGAACGACGAGCTGCGGCCCTCCCAGCTGATTGAAGTGGAGATGAGCCCGTTGGCCCTCGATGATGTCGGCGAGACCTTGCAACAGGTCGACCAGCTCGTTGTCGTCGAGCACGACCGTGGCCTCGGCTAGGGACTGGCCGCGCTGATCTTCGATCTTCATGTGGGTTCCATCGAGAATGGCTTCCGATCGCTTTCGGAGGAGGTTTTCTCGAGAAGTATTCTGCCGCACATGCCCGCAGATCTGAGGCTCCTCGACGAGGACCAGCGCTCGATCGCCGAGCTCGTGCGTGAGTTCGCAAGCGAACAAGCTGCACCGCAGGCAGCCGCCTTCGAGGAACGCTCGGAGGATCCGCTTCCTTTGTACCGGCAGCTCGCCGAGCTCGGGCTCACAGGGGTCCCGTTCCCGGAGGAGTATGGGGGAGGAGGGCAACCCTACGAGACCTATCTGCTGGTCATCGAGGAGCTTGCTCGCGCCTACGTGGCTCTTGCGATCGGGCTGTCGGTCCACACGCTTTGCGCGTTCGCCATCAATACGTTCGGTACCGACGCCCAGAAGAAAGAGCTCCTCGAGCGACTCGCCGGCGGCGACGCGTTTGGCGCTTATTCGTTGTCCGAGCCCTCTTCGGGATCGGACGCTGCAGCGCTCACTACCAAAGCGGTGCGCGCGAACGGCGGATACGTGCTCAACGGGAGCAAGGTGTTCTGCACGCGAGGTGCCGAGGCCGACGTCGTGCTCCTCATGGCACGCACGGGCGACGCAGGTCCGAAAGGGGTAAGCGCGTTCGTCGTCGAGAAAGGGACGGCGGGCTTCGCCGGAGCCAAGAAAGAAGACAAGATGGGGTGGCGCTCCTCGCCGACGTGGATGCTGCAACTAGACGACGTCGAGTTATCCGAAGATCGTCGCCTCGGCGACGAGGGCCACGGCTTCCGCATCGCGCTCGCGTCGCTCGATTCGGGTCGACTTGGGATCGCCGCATGCTCTGTAGGTCTTGCGCAAGCCGCTCTGGACGAAGCGATCTCGTTCACCAAGGAACGAGAGCAGTTCGGACGGCCGGTCGCACAGAATGAGGGCATCCAGTTCATGCTCGCCGACATGGCGACGAAGGTCGAAGCGGGGCGCGCTCTGTACAAGCACGCCGCGCGACTGCGCGACCGCGGCCTCGACTACTCGGCCCAGGCCGCGATGGCGAAGCTCTTCTGCTCGGATACGGCCATGAGAGTGACGACCGATGCGGTGCAGTTGCATGGCGGCTACGGCTACATCACGGAGTATCCGGTCGAACGCTTCATGCGAGAAGCGAAGGCGCTTCAGATCGTCGAAGGGACGAATCAGATCCAGCGCTACGTGATCGGCCGCCGGCTCACTTCGTAGCCGCCGCGCCCATCATCGGACGCCGCTCGAACGGCGTCGACAACACGATCGTGGAGCGCGTGACGACCTCGAGCTTCGCCCTCAGCGCATCCAGCAGCTCTTCGAGAGCTTTCGTGTCGGGCGCTCTCACGACCAACACGTATGAGTTGTCTCCCGCCACCGAATAACAGGACTCGACGAGCGGCATCTCCCTGACGTGCGACGGGATGTCGGTCGGGGAGCCCGGCCTCAGAGCGAGGCTTACGAATGCCGTGATCGGCAGACCGACGAGATCGAAGTCGACCTCTGCGCGGTGTCCGCGGATGACGCCCGCTCGTTCGAGCTTTCGAACGCGGTCGTGGACCGACGACGCCGCCAGCCCCACCGTGGCGCCCACGTCTGCATAAGTTGTCCGCGCATCCCGCTCCAGCTCCGCGACGATCATCCGGTCGATCCGATCGAGGCTCCCTTCAGGCATCCGAATATCCTTCCGATATATCTTGATATTGCCTAATACGATTCCGTTATAGTAGCTATATGCCCAACACTCTTCAAGAAACCGCAGCCCTCCAGGCTGCGGCCGCGTCCTCCGCCCCGGCCACCCAGCCGTACCGCTACCCGCCGGGAGCCGAGCCCGTCGAGCCCGATTGGCGGCGGCTGCCCGGTTACCGCGACGTCAGCGAGCGCGACTGGATGAGCGCGCGCTGGCAACGCAAGCACACGGTGAAGAACCTGGCCGAGTTGCAACGAGTGTTCGGTGAACTGATCCCACAGAGCCTTATGGGCTCGATCGCGAAAGATCAGCAGAAGCGCGCAACGATGTCGCTGCTCATCCCGCCGCAGATGCTGAACACGATGGATGAATCCGATCTGTGGGCGGATCCGATCCGCCGCTACATGCTCCCTGCGTTCGCCGACCGCGACGCGCGCTGGGCGAGCCATCCGATGTCGTCGCGTGACAGCTTGCACGAAGCCGACATGTGGGCCGTCGAGGGATTGACGCACCGCTATCCCACGAAGGTCCTCGCCGAGTTGCTGTCGACCTGTCCTCAATACTGCGGGCACTGCACGCGCATGGATCTGATCGGAAACAACGTCCCGCAGGTGCTGAAGCACCGTTTCGAGCTGAAGCAGAAAGAGCGGCACGAAGCGATCCTCGGATACCTGCGAGCGACGCCCACCGTCCGGGACGTCGTCGTCTCCGGAGGAGACGTCGCTAATCTCCCGATCGCCCATCTCGAAGGATTCGTTTCGGCTCTGCTCGACATCGACCACATCCGCGATATCCGGCTTGCGACGAAGGGGTTGATGGGACTGCCGCAGCACTTCTTGCAAGAAGACGTGATGACTGGGCTCGAGCAGCTCGCCGTCAAGGCGCGCAAGCGCGGCGTCTCCTTGGCGATCCACACGCACGTCAATCACGCGAACTCGATCACCCCTCTGGTCATCCGCGCGACGCGAGCGCTTCTCGACATGGGTTTCCGCGACGTGCGCAACCAGGGCGTGCTGCTGCGCGGAGTGAACGACTCACCTGAGGCACTGCTCGACCTGTGCTTCAAGCTGCTCGACCACGCAGGTGTCATGCCGTACTACTTCTATATGTGCGACATGATCCCGAACTCCGAGCATTGGCGCCTGGCGGTCCACGAAGCCCAGCAACTGCAGCACTCGATAATGGGCTACCTGCCCGGGTTCGCAACCCCACGCATCGTCTGCGACGTCCCTTACGTAGGGAAGCGCTGGGTGCACCAGGTCGACTCCTACGACCGAACGCTCGGGATCTCGTATTGGACGAAGAACTACAGAACGGCTCTCGAGAAAGAGGATCCTGCCGCTCTCTCGCGTCGCTACCCGTACTACGACCCGATCGCGACCCTCGACGAGGAAGGTCAGAACTACTGGTCCGAGCGTTCGCCCGCCCCCTCTTGAGGCTGACATGGACCGTTACGGAACCCACCGATCCCTAGAACCGCGCGGCGTATTACCACAGCAGGCGCACGCCGTTGATGCCTCGAGCCCGGTCGCGGGCGACGAGATGGCGATCTCGGTCGAGCTCCTGAACGTCGATTCTGCGTCGTGGCGGCAGATCAGCGAACAGTGCGGGGGAGACTCGGGTGAGATGTCGCGTCGCCTTCTCGAGATCGTCGGCGAGCGCGGCAAGCTCCACAATCCCGTGACCGGGTCGGGGGGCATGCTGGTGGGGGTCGTCGACGAAGTCGGCCCCCAGCGCGACGGTCCCGCGCTGGGGACGCGTGTCGCGAGCCTCGTCTCACTCTCGCTCACGCCACTCCAGATCGACGAGATAACCGAATTGTCTCCGGACTCGGAACGCGTCGGCATCAAGGGCCGCGCGATCCTCTTCGGATCCAGCGCGTACGCCGTCGTGCCGGACGATCTTCCTCCGGAGCTCGTGCTCGCAACACTCGATGTCTGCGGGGCGCCCGCATGGGCCGCACGGCTCGTCCGCCTGGACACGACCGTTGCCGTGCTGGGAGCAGGTGGCAAATCGGGGATGCTCGTCTGCGCCCAGGCGCGCAGATCGGGAGCGAAACGGATCCTCGGTCTGTGCTGGCCCGAGGAGACCGTGGTCGCCGCGAAGCAAGCGGGGGCCGAGGCGATCGCGGTCGACTGCACAGATGCCGTCGCGGTCGCACGAGCAGTGCAAAGCGCCCTGGAGGGTGAGGGCGCCGACCTGGTGTTCGTGTGTTCGAACGTCGGCGGGTGCGAGGGGGGCGCGATCCTCGCCTGCAAAGACGAAGGCCGTGTCGTGTTCTTCTCTATGGCAACGTCGTTTCCGGCAGCCGCTCTGATCGCAGAGGGCCTCGGCAAGTCGTGCGAGCTCACGATCGGTAACGGATATGTGCCCGGTCATGCAGAGCTGGCATTGGGTCTCGTCCGGAGGGAACCCGAGATCGCTGCGAGGATCGTCTCGTGACGACGACGTTGTTCTTCAACGGCGCGATACGGACGAACCGCGAAGAGGGCACGGCCGACTGGGTCCTCGTCGAGGGAGACACGCTACGCGCCGTCGGACGCGGCAGCGACACTCCAGCAGCGGATCGTTCGGTCGATCTCGAGGGCGGTGCGCTCGTCCCCGGCTTCTGCGACGCGCACGTGCACCTTCCGGCGACCGGCTTGTATGCGGCCGGGATGGACTTCCGCGGCGAGAAGAACGCGGACGTCATCCTGCGCGCGTACCAAGAGCGCTCCGCCGATCCAGGCGCGCTGTTGTTCGGTGGGAACTTCGAGGATCCTCTCGATCGACCGCTGACGCGAGTCGACCTCGACTCGGTCGTAGGGGAGAGGCCGGCGCTTCTCGCACGCGCCGATCTCCACTCGTGCATCGTGTCCACCGCTCTGCTGAACCAGCTAGCGCTATCGGATCAGCCCGGCATCGATCGCGGTGACGGCGGCGAGCCGACCGGGTATCTGCGAGAGCAAGCGGCCAGCACGGCATGGCGCTGGTTCGAGAGCAACCTTCCCAAGCAGGTTCAGATCGACGCGATCCGAGCAGCCGCGCGGCTTGCGTATTCGAAGGGCGTCACATCGGTGCACGAGATGTTCGTCGTTGAGTGGCGCGGCTGGGACTCCTTCGACGTCTTCCGCGAAGCCACCGAACCCCTTGCTTTGAACGTCGTTGTGTATCTCGGCACGGACGACGTGGACCGCGTGGTGGCGCTGGGATTCGATCACATCGGCGGTGATTACTTCTTGGACGGCGCATTCGGATCGCACACCGCGTGGATGAGCGAGCCGTTCCTTTCTGCTCCGCCGCCCGGGACTCCCGAGACCGGGATCTCCTACCGATCAGACGATCAGCTATTCGGTTTCTTCTCGGCCGCCCAGCGGGCCGGTCTGCAGGTCGGCGTGCATGCGATCGGCGATGCGGCGATCGAACAAGCCATCTCGACGTGGGAGCGGGTAGCGGGCGAGGTCGGCGTGAGAGAAGTCATGGCGCGCGGTCATCGCATAGAACACTTTGAATGCGCGTGGGACGACCACATCGAACGCGCCGAGGCGTTGGGGCTCACGGCGAGTGTCCAACCTGCGTTCGACGCCTTCTGGGGCGGTGAGAACGGGATGTACGCGCAACGGCTCGGATGGGACAGGGCATCCAAGATGAACCGTTTCGGGTCGATGGATTCGGCCGGTCTGAGGATGGGAGCGGGGTCCGACTCGACGGTCACGCCGCTCGATCCCTTCGTGCAGATGAGAGCACTTCGCTTGCACCACGTCTCGGACGAGCGCCTCTCCGCCGAGCGAGCGCTGTCGATGGCTACGATCGGAGCGCACGGGCTCGCAGGCGACGACCGCCACCGGGGCGAGCTGCTCGCGGGATCACTGGCGGATCTCGCCTGGCTAGATCGGGACCCCGCCACAACCGACGCCGAGGAGCTGACCAAGACCGAGGTGTTGGGAGCCTGGGTTGCCGGCCGGCGCGTCTGGCCCGACGGCAAGGCGGAATCGCGATGAAGCTCCACCATCCGTTCGCCAGACCGCTCGATCGCCTGCGCATCGACTCCGAGGCGATCGAAGAATGCCGTGCGCTCGCGGACGAGATCGCGCGGCCGGTCGACGAACTGGCCGATACACATACGACGCGCTCGATCGAACGCGCGTGCCTGCGGTTGGTTGGAATCGACGGCGTCGAGGGAAACGGGACCGAGGCGGTGCCCATCCCCAACATCGTCGTGACGCGCATCGAGGAAACGGTTGGACTCGAGCGCGGAGCTCTCGTTCCGTTCTTTGCCGCCGTCGAAGGGGGATGTGGAAACATCGCCAGCGCAGCGCGCGAGATTGCCGCGAAACGCTGGACTCCCGCGTGGCCCGAGGGCCTAGATCTCGAAATCGCGGTCGAGAGATGCCGCACAGAAGCCCGACAAGCGGTTGAAAAGGTCGCTGCCGCAGCGACGAAGCGATCCGCCGCGATCGATGCCATCGGAGAGGCCGGCAAACCGTGGATGTATCTCATCGTTGCTACCGGAAACATCTACGAGGACATCGCTCAAGCCCAAGCGGCCGCCCGTAACGGCGCCGACATCATCGCCGTGATCCGCTCGACGGGACAGTCGCTGCTCGACTACGTCCCGTATGGCCCAACGACCGACGGCTTCGCCGGCACATTTGCAACCCAGGAGAACTTCCGGTTGATGCGGTCCGCTCTAGACGAGGTCGGCGAAGAGCTGGGCCGTTATATCCGTCTGACGAATTACGCGAGTGGCTTGTGCATGCCCGAGATCGCATCGATGGCAGCGATGGAGCGGCTCGACATGATGCTCAACGACTGCATGTACGGGATCATCTTCCGCGACATCAACATGCAGCGCACGTTCGTCGACCAGCACTTCTCGCGGATGATCCACGCGCTGGGCGGGATCGTGATCAATACCGGCGAGGACAACTACCTCACGACCGCGAACGCGATCACGGCCGCTCATACGGTCCTCGCCTCGCAGTTCCTGAACGAGCGGCTTGCCAAGAGCGCCGGCTTGCCGGAGGAGCAGATGGGGCTCGGCCACGCGTTCGAGATCGATCCGGAGACTCCCGATCAGATCCTGCTCGAGCTCGCTCACGCGCAGTTGGTTCGCGAGTGCTTCCCCAACGCTCCGCTCAAGTACATGCCCCCGACCAAGCACATGTCGGGAAACGTGTTCCAAGGCTTTCTGTACGACGCGATGTTCAATCTCGTCGGCGCGCTGACGGGGCAGGACATCATCTTGCTCGGGATGATGACCGAGGGGATCCACACGCCGTGGCTGTCGGATCGCGACCTTGCCCTCGAGAACGCTCACTACGTCTTCGGGGGTGCCGCCGGGCTGGCCGGTGACCTGCAGTTCGCCGAGGGGGGGACCGTCGAGCGGCGGGCCGCTCAGGTCCTAGAGGAATGCCGGCAGATGCTGCAGAAGGTCGCCGACATAGGGATGTTCGCCGCGATCGAGGCAGGCATGTTCGCCGATACGGTGCGCACGCGCGACGGGGGCAGAGGACTTGATGGCGTGATCGTTAAGGCCGCGGGCTACACGAACCCGATCGCGGACGAGCTTTCGGCGCGAGTCGGAGTCGGCGCATGAGCGAGATCGCGCCGTACGGCGATTCCAGCGGCGACGGACTGGTTCAGGTCTCGTTCACACTTCCGTTACCGGCATCGGAACGTGCTAAGCGCGCGGCGCTCGAGCTCGCGCGCGAGATGAACGTCGATCCACCACACGTCGTTCACATGAAATCCATGGGACCTAACTTCACTTTCTTCATCGTGTACGGACCGACGACCGCCCGCGTCGATCCCGACACGCTCGTCGTCGAAGAGCGCGAGTTCCCATTGCTGCCCTTCCCCGAGGTGAACCGCCAGATCCGCGAGACGTTGAAGAGGCGGCTGGTCGTCGTCGGCGCGTGCACCGGGACTGACGCGCACACCGTCGGGCTCGACGCGATCCTCTCGATGAAGGGATTCGCCGGCGATCACGGGCTGGAGTACTTCCCGGAGATGCACGTCTTCAACATGGGCTCTCAGGTCGCGCCTGAGGAGATCGTCGAGACGGTGCGCCGCGAGAACGCGGACGCCGTGCTCATCTCGCAAGTGGTCACGCAGAAAGATGCTCACCTCCTCCACCTGACCGAGGTCCGAGCCGCACTCGAGGATGCGGGCCTCAGAGATCGGGTGGTCCTGGTCGGAGGTGGCCCCCGGTTCGTTCCGGAACAGGCCACAGAGCTCGGCTATGACCGGATCTTCGGCCGGGGCACGAAGCCGTCCGAGGTCGCGTCCTATCTCGCGTGGGCCGTGACATCGAAGGTCGCGGCATGACCGCCGGCACCCGGGCGACCCTGAAGGTGCGCATCTCCCAAGCTGACGCCCACTACGGCGGGGGGCTCGTCGCGGGCGCCAAAGTCCTCGAGCTATTTGGCGACGTTGCGACCGAGCTGTGCATCCGGACAGACGGCGACGAGGGGCTTTTCGCGGGCTACTCGTCTGTGGAGTTCCTTGCTCCCGTCTCCGCCGGCGACTTCCTCGAGGTGACCGGAGAAGTCACACGGATGGGGGAGACATCGCGCGAGATTTCTTTCACCGCCCTTAGGTACGCTAAGAGCTCGCCCGAGGTCTCCGACTCCGCAGCCGAGATCGTTGCCGACCCGGAGACCGTTGCTCGGGCGACGGGAACGTGCGTTGTGCGCAAGGCCAAGCAGCGAGGATCTACCGGGTGAGCGAACCTAGGGGTGATGCATGAAGAGAGTGGACGGCATCCGAGCAGTGACTTACGACTGCTGGGGAACGCTTCTGAAAGACCGTGACTGGGAGGGCGCCATCGATAGACGAGTGGGCGCCCTTCGTCGTTTCTTGGACATCGACAACGACGAGGCCGCTGCTCTCGTCGAAGAAGCATGGGACAAGCACGACGAGGCGTGGAAGCAGGTCGAGACGTTCGGGCCGGGGCGCATGGC
>JALZGD010000226.1 GCA_030861205.1 Actinomycetota bacterium | reverse complement strand
GGCCTCCTCAGGACGAGGCGCTTTTGTCTCAACGCGATGACGTGGTCGACGAGTTCTGGAGCGTGCTTACGCTCGGCGGCGAGGACCTGCTTCGTGATCGTTCCATCGCGATTGAAAAGATTTGGCCGGAGCTGGCGCTTCGCGCGCTCTCTCGCTTAGGAGTCTCGACGGTGTGCGTCCCGCCGAGCTTCCCGGTAGGCACCGCAGACCACCTTCGCGCGAACGGGATCACAGTAGATATCGACGCGTCGCTGTGGCGGCAGCGTCGCCGACGCAAGACACCGGGTGAGCTCGAAGGGATCGAGCGAGCTCAGCGCGCGTGCGAAGCAGCGTTCGTTACCGCAGCGCGCATGCTCGGCGACGCTCAAAAGACCTCAGACGGTCGCTTGCGCTTCGAGGGCGAGATCCTGACGGCCGAATGGATCCGCGAGGCGATGGAGCAGGAGCTGATCGTTGCGGGAGCGGAATGCGAGTCGATCCTGGTCCAGTCGGGCGACGCGTGCTTGTCCGGCCACGCCCTCGGGCGGGGTCCGATTGCGCCGGACAGCTCTTGCATCATCGACTGCTATCCACGCGACCGCCGGACCGGTGTTTACACCGATATGACGCGCACTTACGTGCCGGGACGGGTCTCGCACGAGCTGGCCGAGCTCCACAAGCACTGCAGGGTCGCGCTCGACATCGCCCTCGAATCGATCAAGCCCGGCCGCTCGGACGCGCACGCGAAGGTGAGTGAGTACTTTGCCGGCCACGGTTATCCAACCGAGGCGACGGGTGGGACGAATGTCCCGTTGAAGGAAGGCTTCATGCATGCGGTCGGTCACGGCGTTGGCCTCGAGATCCACGAGCCGCCGGCGATGGGGAAGCGCGCCGAGGAGCTAGTCGCCGGTGATGTCGTCGCGATCGAGCCGGGTCTGTACTTCTCCAGCATAGGCGGAGTCAGGCTAGAGGACACCGTCATCGTCACCGACGAGGGGGCCGAGCACTTCACGGACCCGCTCTCATACGACCTCGTTCCATGAACGTGTCGGATGTCAAGTTCGACGACCGTGGGCTCGCTCCCGCGATCGTTCAAAACGCAGAAACCGGCACGGTTCTCATGCTTGCATGGGTCGATCAAGAGGCACTAGGGAGGACTCTGAGCTCGCGAACGACCTGGTTCTGGAGCCGTAGCCGCAAGGAGTACTGGAACAAGGGCGCGACGTCGGGAAACACCCAGAAGGTCCTCGACGTCCGGTACGACTGCGACGCCGACGCGATCTTGATGCTTGTCGATCCCGCGGGACCGGCGTGCCACACCGGCGAGGAGTCGTGCTTCTACCGTTCGTTCGAGACGCCCTGACGGCACCAACGTTGACGCGTCATCGCCCCGACAAAGACACTTTTGTCGAACTGGCGCGCGAGCACACCATCGTTCCCGTATGGCGCGAGGTGCTGACCGACACGCAGACGCCGGTTGCCGCGTTCCTTCGTCTCGATCCGCAACCGAATGCGTTCCTTCTCGAGAGTGTGGAAGGTGGCGAGAGGTGGGCGCGCTATTCGTTCCTGGGAGGCGACGCGTTCGCGACGGTCTCGGCGAAGGACGGCGAGATCTTCGTAAGTGGCGATCCCCCCGTCGTCCCCAACGAAGGCGAACGCCCGCTGGCCTATGTGAAGAGGCTGGTCGAGACGTGTCGTGCGCCGCGCATCGAGGGGTTGCCACCTCTCCACGGTGGCGCTGTCGGGTTCCTCGGCTACGACTGCGTGCGTGAGCTCGAGCGCTTGCCGTCGCCGCCTCCCGACGATCTAGGGCTTCCCGATCTCGCACTCATCCTGACGCGCGACTTCGTCGTGTTCGACCATCTGCTCCAGAAGGCGTTCGTGATCACGAACGTCACGCGACCCGACGATCCGGCCCGGGCATATGAGGAAGCGACGGCGCGATGTGACGCCATCTCGACGCGCTTGGCAGAACCCCTCGAGCAATCCACCTTCGAGCTCGATTGGAACCGTTCGCCCGACGCGACCCAAGAGGTCGAGGACGACGAATACGCGCTCTGGGTCGACACATGCCGCGAGCACATCTACGCGGGCGACATCTTTCAAGTTGTCCCTTCGAGACGCTTCGAGGCACCGCTCGAAGGATCCGCGTTCGATGCCTACCGCGCGCTGCGAGCGGTCAACCCATCTCCTTACATGTACTACTTACGATTCGCCGCAGCAGATGGGCGACCCGATTTCGAGGTCGCGGGGTCATCGCCCGAGCCGCTCGTTCGAGTTACGGGAGACCACATCGTGACGCGTCCGATCGCGGGGACCCGACGCCGCGGGGCGAGCGAAGACGAAGATCGCGCGCTGGCAGACGAGCTCCTGGCGGACGAGAAGGAGCGGGCGGAGCACGTGATGCTCGTCGACCTTGCGCGAAACGATGTCGGGCGCGTGGCGCGCTACGGGACGGTGAAGGTCGAAGAGCTGATGGTCATCGAGAAGTACTCACACGTGATGCACATCGTTTCGAGCGTCACCGGAACGCTCGATCCCGACAAGACCGCATTCGATGCGCTTGCGGCGTGCTTCCCGGCGGGAACGGTCTCGGGCGCTCCGAAGGTGCGCGCGATGGAGATCATCGACGAGCTCGAGAAGACGCGCCGCGGCCCCTACGCCGGTGTGGTCGGGTACTTCGATTTCTCCGGGGACCTCGATACCTGCATCGTCATCCGTACCGTCGTCGTCGCGGGGGGGCGTGCATACGTGCAGGCAGGAGCCGGGATCGTTGCCGATTCTCGTGGTCCCGAAGAAGCCGACGAGACACGGAGGAAGGCCGAGGCCGTGCTGCGAGCCGTCGGGGCGGTTAGGGGTAAGGCCGGTTAACCGGGCGGCCCGCCGAGGTCGATCGCTCCACTTTTGTCGATCGACAGATGAACGCCTTTCGTGGTGAGCGTTTCGATGATCGCCGCCGGCGCGAAGCGCTCGTGCGCGAGCAGGTGGTCGCGGAAAGCGATCCCCGAGAAGATGTCCTTCTGTTCGTCGGCGATGACGCTCGAGACGTGGCCGACCTCTTCACCGTCCGACGTGAAGACGGGCACGCCACGTTTCAAAGCGAGCCACGCGATCGGCATTTCTTCTTCAGGCATGACTCGATACTAAGGGCCATGCTGCGTCTCACTTCGAGTTGCGTTGCGATCGCGATCTGCCTTGTCGCGTGCGGCGGCGCGGGATCGAGCATCTCCGTCACGCCTCCGTCCGGCCCCCCGACGATCGATCCTGCGGCGATCTCCGAACACGCCGCGCAACTCGACGACAAATTGCCGTCGCGGCCCCCGGGCAGCCAGCAAGAGTTCGCGGCAGCCGCTTACATCCTGGCCCACTTTCAGCGCGCGGGTTACGTCGCTCGTTTGGATTCCGTTCCGTTCAAGAACGACGTCAATTCGACGAATGTCGTTGCGCTGCCTCCATCTGGCGGCGCGCCGACGGTCGCCGTGGTCGCTCCGTATGGAACCGGCGCGTCGAGTCCCAGCACGGGGCCAAGCGTGGGTCTGTTGCTGGAGCTAGCGCGCGCCCTCAACGTCGCGTTTCCGCATCATTCGGTCGAATTCGTCGCGCTGGGGGCCGAATACACATCGCTGCACGGTGGCGCCCTTGGCTCGCGGCGTCTCGCGAAGATCTTTCTCGGTGGCCACGAGGAACCGTTGGTTCTCGTGCTCGACGCGTCTGGATCCGGAGGTTCGCTGGAGGCGAACCCGAACGGTGCCGCGATCGGGTTCTGGCGAACGTTGATGCACGTCGCATTCGGAAAAAGCGTCCCGCAGCCATCAGGCCCGACCCCCAGCCCCGACGTTTTCGCGTCGGCAGGCTTGCCGCGGATCGTCGTCGCGGGCGGCGCGGCCGAGCTCGGGAGTGTGTTGCTGCGATTCTTGGAGTCGCCGGGCGTTCAACCAAGCCCGACCTCCTCGTGAATGGGGATCGCCCCGTATCCGGTAGCCGACCTTTAG
>JALZGD010000054.1:3393-11076 GCA_030861205.1 Actinomycetota bacterium | reverse complement strand
ACGGCACGTCGTCCCGCTCGGAAACCGCCAGATCGCCGAGGTCGCCGCCGGGAGTATGTCGGTTTTCGACTTCGAGGGCAACGAGATCGAGCCTGAGGTCGTGACCGTCGACTGGGATCTCGACGCTGCCGAGAAGGGCGGCTTCGACGACTTCATGCTCAAAGAGATATTCGAGCAACCCGAAGCTGTGCGGAACACGATCAGGGGACGGGTAGATCAGCAAGGCGGGATCAGCCTCGACGATGCGCGATGGGATCGGTCCGTCGTCAAGGAGATCGACAAGGTCGTAGTGGTCGCGTGCGGCACTTCGTATCACGCAGGCATGGCTGCGAAGCATTCGATCGAGCACTGGACGAGGTTGCCCGTCGAGCTGGATCTCGCGTCAGAGTTCCGTTACCGCGACCCAGTCCTCGACGATCGGTCGTTGGTGATCGGCATCGCCCAGTCTGGCGAGACCGCCGACACGCTCGCTGCCATCCGGTTCGCGAAGCAGATGAAGTCGCACGTCGTGGCCGTTACCAATGTCGTCGGGTCGTCGATCACGCGTGACGCGGATGCCGTTCTCTTCACCCACGCGGGGCCGGAGATCGGCGTGGCGGCGACCAAGACGTTCTTGGCTCAGTTGGTCGCGCTGAACCTGTTTGCTCTCTATCTCGCGCAAGAGCGCGGGTCGATGGAACCGCAGAAGATCGCCGAGACGGTGACCGCGCTCCGCACCCTTCCAGAGCAGATCGAAGAGGTGCTTGCCATCCAAGGGGAGGTGCAGCGCGCCGCGAAACGCTATTCGCGTGCAACGGACTTCATCTTCATCGGACGCGGTGTCGGGATGGCCGTGGCGATGGAAGGAGCCTTGAAGCTGAAAGAGATCTCCTACATCCATGCCGAGGGTTACGCCGCCGGGGAGTTGAAGCACGGTGCCATCGCACTGATCGAGCCGGGTGTTCCGGTCGTCGCGGTGCTTACAGGACAGACGCTCTACGACAAGATGCTGGCCAACGTCGAGGAGGTCCGTGCTCGCGGGGCCGACACGATTCTCATCGCACCGCAAGGTGACGAACGTGCGCGCTCGTTGGCCAACGAGTTGTTCGAAGTGCCGTCGACGAAACCGTTGCTCACGCCCGTGCTCGACACGGTCGCGCTGCAACTGCTTGCGTACTTCGTGGCCAAGGAGAAAGGGCTGTCGCCGGACAAACCGCGCAACCTGGCGAAGAGTGTCACGGTTGAATAGCGGCAACTAGGCTTTACTCATGAAACGGCTCGCAACGCCCGAGCAAATGGCGCAAGCTGATCGAGAGACGATCGCGTCGGGCGTTCCTGCCGAAGTGTTGATGGAGCGCGCCGGCTTCGCCGTCGCACGCGCGGTGCTGGACCTCCTCGGCGGTCGCTACGGCAAGCGGGTTGTTGTCGTTTGCGGCACGGCGAACAACGGCGGTGATGGCTTTGTCGCAGGGCGCGCTCTTCACGCACAGGGTTGCGCGGTTCGTTGCCTCGTGGTCGGCGACATCGGGAAGATCAAAGGCGCAGCCGCTCATCATCTCGACCTGATGCGCCGACGCGGCGTGAGCGTGGAGGCATTCGAGCGCGATGCCGTTGACGGCGACGCGATCGTCGACGCTATCTTCGGAACCGGCTTCCACGGAAAAGCCGAAGGAGCAGCGCAGACGGCGATCGAGGCGATGAACCAATCCGGTGCGCCCATCGTCGCCGCCGACATACCGTCTGGCCTCGACGGCGCTACGGGCCGCGCCGAGGGAGCGGCCGTGCAGGCGACCGTTACCGTGACCATGGGGACGTGCAAGGTCGGCCTCGTCGTAGGCGACGGCCCCTTGCGCTCGGGTCGCGTCGAAGTCGCGGACATCGGGTTGCACAGCCCTCGGGTTGCCGCATGGTTGGTCGGAGCGGACGACCTCGCCGATTACCTGCCCCGCCGCGGCGCGACCGATCACAAACGGTCCGGCTCGTCGGTGGCGATCCTTGCCGGCTCGGACGAAGTGACCGGCGCTCCGCTGCTCGCGGCACGTGGTGCAGGGCGGATGGGCTCCGGTTACGTGACTCTCGGGTCGACGCCGCGCGCGATCGACGCGGCTTCCGTGCGACTGCCCGAAGTCCTGAAGCGCCGGGTCACGGATGCCGATCACCTCGGCCCGGAGTCCGTCGACGAGCTGAAAGACGTTCTCGACCGGGCCACCGTTCTCGCCATCGGGCCGGGCCTCGGTCAAGGGCCCGATCAACGTGCGCTCGTCGAACGAGTCGTCTCCGAAGTCGACCTTCCGCTGGTGATCGATGCCGACGGCTTGAACGTCTTGGCAGGTAATACCGAAGTGCTCCGACGGCGCTCGGAGGACGGCCGGACGACCGTGCTGACCCCACATCCAGGTGAGCTTGCAACGTTGCTCGAATCGAGCGTTGCCGAGATCGAAGCCGACCGGCTCGCCAGCGTGCGGAACGCCTATCGGAGGTTCGGATGCATAGTCGTCCTGAAGGGCCATCCGACCGTCATTGCGGGACCGGCACGCACGCACGAAGACGGCGCGTCGCACATCGACGATCACGGAGAAGTCTTCGTAGTCCCGAGCGGAGGCCCGGTTCTGGCAACGGCCGGCACGGGAGACGTGCTAACCGGCGCCATCGCCTCATTGTTCGATCGAAACCGGGACAGGTCTGCGTTCAAGCGTGCTTGTGCCGGTGTGTTCGTCCACGGTGTCGCCGGTGAAGTGATTGCGAGCGAGCACGAGGTCGGCGCTCTGGCGTGGGACGTAGCGGAAGCGCTGCCGCGGGCGATCGACACACTGAAAGGGATCACGTGACCGGTTACTCGATGACGGAGATCAGAGAGCGCGGCCATCCAGTTTGGGCCGAGATCGACCTCGGCGCGATCCGCCACAACATCGGCGAGCTACAACGTTCGGCCCCCGGGGCCGAGGTCATGGGTGTCGTGAAGGGCTACGCGTACGGGCACGGAAACCCCGCCACCGCGCAGGCGATGCTCCAGGGCGGCGCGACGCGCCTGGGCGTCGCGCGTGTCGCCGAAGGCCTGCATCTGCGCGAAGCCGGTGTGACGGCACCGATCCACGTCTTCACCGAACCGCCGGACCAAGCGATCGATATACTGGTGGACAACGATCTGACGGCGACCGTCTATACGGAGAGCTTTGCGCGCGCGTTATCCGACCGCGGCGTAGCGGCCGATCGGGCCATCCCCGTTCACGTCAAGCTCGACACCGGCATGCACCGCGTCGGCCTCATGGCGAGCGACGTCGCCGATGCGATCGATGTTCTTCGAGATCTACCGGGGATCGAGGTCGAAGGTGTGTGGAGTCATCTCGCGGTCGCCGATGTGCCGGATCACCCGTTCACGCGCAAGCAGTTGGAGTTGTTCGATGAGCTGCTTGCTCGTATAGAGCGGACCGGCATCCACATCCGCTACCGGCACATCGCCAACTCGGCCGCGGCGTTGACGATCCCCGAAAGTCACTACGACATCGTGCGGTGCGGAGTTGCGTCTTATGGATTGACGCCCGGACCCGACCTAACGTACGCCGCCGATCTACGGCCTGCGCTCGCGCTGCGCGCTCGCGTCACTCTCGTGAAGCGTGTTGCTGCCGGCGAACGCCTTTCCTACGGTTTGCGATACGAGCTACCGCACCCCGGCAACGTCGTCACCGTTCCGGCGGGATATGCCGACGGTTATGACCGCCGACTCTCCGACAACGCCGATGTCCTGGTCGGAGGCAGACGGCATCATGTCTCCGGGACCGTGTGCATGGACCAGTTCATGGTCGACCTCGGAGACGCTCGAGCAGAAGTCGGCGATGTCGTGACACTGATCGGGCGCGATGGCACAGAGGCGGTCACCGCCGAAGAGCTGGCGGAACGACTGGGCACTATCAATTACGAGATCACATCGCGGATCCCGTCTCGGGTCCCGCGCGTCTACCTCGACGAACAAGCGTGAACCGAACGCAGAAGGTATGGGCCGTCGCCACGGCAGCGATGGGATTGGGCGCCGGCCTCGCGGCTCAGCGCTCGGTCGTCAAGCGCCGCCGCCGGGACGATCCCGAGGGCGGTGAGAAGTTCGGCGAGCGACGCGGTATCAGGCAGAGAAACCTCGATCTACCGGACGGCGCGCGGCTTTTCATCGAGGAAGCCGGCCCCGAGGTAAGACGCGGCGCCGTCTTCGTCCACGGCTCCGCTTTGAGAAGCGACGTGTGGCACTACCAGTTGCCGGGCCTCAACGGTCACAGACTCGTCTTTTACGACCTACGCGGGCACGGTCGCTCACAGCCAAAAGGGAAGTCCGACTTCTCGATAGCTGTGCTCGCCGACGACCTCGCGACTGTGATCGATGCAAGCGAGCTCGACGAAGCAGTCATAGTCGGCCATTCGATCGGCGCGTTCATCGCGCTCCAGCTCGCGTGCACGCGCCCAGATCTTCTCGGGACGAAGGTCAAAGGCCTCGTGCTCAGCAATGCGACGTACCGTCCTGCCGCCGAGACGATCGCAGGTGGAGAAGCGATCGCCCGGATCGAGCGCATCACGCGGCGACCTTTCGATGTGTTGGGGAGACAGCATGCGCGGATCGAGCAGCTTCGCAAGATGCTCAGACCGTCGGACACTGTGTTTCTCGGTGTCTCGTTGGCTGCCTTCGGGCCCGGCGCGTCGGCAAGTCAGATCGATTTCACTTACGACATGGTTTCGGAGACATCCATGGACGTCTTGTTCGGTCTCGTTCGCGCCTATCGCGACTACGACGTCTCCGAGCTCCTGGATGCAGTCACCGTCCCCACGTTGATCATCGCCGGCACACACGATCGTCTTACGGTGGCGTCCGCGGCGGAGTACCTTGCGGAGCACCTTCCGAAGGCGGAGCTTGAAGTTCTTGAGGGGTGCGGGCACATGCCCATGCTCGAGCGACACGAGCGTTTCAATCGATTGGTGGCAAAGTTCTTGGACGAGGTTCTGGGTGGGCCCGAGCCGCGTGACCAAGACGGAATGGAGCGAAGCACATGAGAGATCAAAGGATCGACAAGGTCGCCGACATCCTCGTCGAGTACTCGATGGGGATCAAGAAGGGCGAGCTCGTGCAGATCCGCGGGCCGTACGTCGCGGAGCCCTTGATACTCGCGATCTACGAGCGCTGCTTGAAGGCGGGGGCTTATGTGATCCTGCGCCCGACGATCCCACAGGCCGAGCCGATCTTCTTCAACACGGCTGGGGACGAGCAACTCGAGTTCCTATGGCCGGTCGAGCAGTGGCTCATGGACAATCTGGACGCGTCGTTCGGCATCATCGCCGCGACGAACACGCGGCAGCTCACTAATGTCGATCCGGCCCGGCAGATCCTCGCGTCTAAGGCGCGCAAGCCGTTGATGGACACCTATATGAAACGGACGGCAGCCGGGGACTACAGATGGAACTTGACGATGTTCCCGACGGACGCCTTGGCCATGGAAGCAGAGATGAGCCTCAGCGAATACGAAGAGCTCTTTTTTGCCGCATGCTTCGTCGATGCCGACGATCCCGTTGCCGAATGGCGCAAGCTCGCGCAGCACCACCAGAAGCTCATCGACTGGATGAAAGGTCGCAAAGAGGTCCACCTCGAGGGAGAAGGCACCGATCTGTATCTAGACGTGACGGATCGTGTGTTCATCCCGGCCGACGGTCAGATGAACTTCCCTGACGGCGAGATCTTCACGGGGCCCGTCGAGGACGGGACACATGGGCACATCACGTATTCGTATCCAGGGATCTACGGTGGACAAGCCGTTGAAGGCATCCAGCTAACGTTCGAAGCCGGCAAGGTAGTCGAGGCTACGGCGCGCCGGAACGAAGAGTTCTTGATCAAGACCCTCGACACCGACGCCGGGTCCAGAGTGCTCGGCGAGCTCGGGATAGGGACGAATTACGGGGTCACGACGTTTACCGGCGAGATCCTTCTGGACGAGAAGATCGGCGGCACGGTGCACCTTGCGGTCGGAGCGTCGTATCCGGAAACCGGGGGGAAGAACGACTCCGCCGTGCACTGGGACATGGTCTGCGACCTACGTCGCGGGGGGCGGATAACGGTCGACGGCGATGTCTTGATGGAAGACGGGAAGTTCCTCGTCTGAACAGTTAAGTGACGGGCGCCAGGTCTTCCTCTTCGGAAGCCGGTGTCTCGGGCAGGTAGTCCTCTGCATGACCAAGTGCCGTCAGGGAGAACGCCACCGGGATGATCGCGGTGATGATTCCGATCCCCGCGTATACGAGCGCGGGACGTCCCGTCGTTTCGATCAGGTAACCGCCGAGTAGTGCCCCGACGGGGATCGCAGACCACGCAAGCACGGAAGCGATGCTCATGACGCGGCCCAACAACCTGTTGGGCACGATCGCTTGGCGCAAGCTTCCGGTGTTGATGTTGAACAGGATGCCGAGCCCACTCGCCGCGGCCCAAAGCGGGATCGCAACCCAGATCTGCCTTGCCATCGACAAGAAGAGGATGAACAGCCCCGAGGTGAACAGCGCGCCCAACGCCACCCGGCTGAAACTCCATCGCTTGCGCAGCTTGCCGGCGACGAGTCCCGTCACGACGATGCCGGCGCTACCGGCGGCGAACAACATCCCGACCTGACTATCGGTGGCGGCGAGCCGGTCTTTCGCGAAGAGCACGAGCTGCGTGTAAGTCGTTGCAGCCACGAAGTTCACCAAAGCCATCATGATCGAGATGTTTCTCAGGACGGGGTGTGACAAGACGTAGGTCAAGCCCTCTTTGACATCGTGCATGATCGTGGTCGGTTCTTTTGTTTCGTCTGCGGGTTCTTCGTTGAAGCTCTTCTTCACCCACGCGATCGACGCCGCCGAGAGAGCGAACGAGCAAGCGTCGACCCAGATCAGGTTGTAGACGGCGTTCACCGCGAGGAGCGCGCCGCCAACGAGGGGGCCCACAACCTGAGCCGCCGAGTAGCTCGCCTGGATCCGCCCGTTCGCGGTAACGAGATCGTCGCGCGAGACGAGACTCGGTATGGCGGCGAACTCGCCTGAATCGAAGAAGATCGCTTGGGTCGAGCTGATGAACGCGACCGCGTATATCCACCAGACGTGCAGTAGCCCGAACGTCGCTAGTAGCGGGACGCTTGCCATGACGGTCATCCGACCCAGATCGGTGAAGACCATCATCCGCTTGCGCTGAACCCGATCGACGTATGCACCGATGAACAGACCGAAGAGGAGGTACGGAACGAACTGAGCAGCGGTCGTCAAGCCGAGGTTCAGAGCGGATCCCGTCAGCTTGAACACCAGCAGGGGCAGCGCGAACCACGAGATCGAGTCGCCGAGCTTGGACACGGTCTGCCCGACCCAGAACTTCCAGAAGTCGGAGCTGAGTCTCGCCTCGTTGCCGTCCACGGCACGAGTGTCGCAGAGAGACGAGTCGCGAAGGTGGTAGCCGCGGGCTGGTTTCGTTACTGTCGTCGTATGTCGTTCCCGGGGGGCACGCTCGATATCGCGGCCGTTGAGCGTGACGCGCTGGGATGCACCCGATGCGCATTGGCCGGAGGTCGGACCCAGGTCGTGTGGGCCGACGGCAACCTCGACTCGGACGTCCTCTTCATCGGCGAGGCCCCTGGATTCCACGAGGACAAGCAGGGCAAGCCGTTCGTCGGTGCGGCCGGGCAGCTCCTCGATCGTCTGCTGGCAGAGATCGGG
>JALZGD010000054.1:2277-3383 GCA_030861205.1 Actinomycetota bacterium | reverse complement strand
CTGCACCCCCTTCCTCGAGGCTCAGTTGCAGCACATGCAGCCGAGGGTCATCGTCACGCTCGGTAACTTCGCAACGCGTTACATCCTCGAACAGCCGATCGGGATCACCAAAGCACGCGGGCGCGTCTACCGGCGCAGAGGTGCTTACGTCGTCCCAACCTTCCATCCGGCCGCCGCTTTACGCGGAGGGAGGTTCGGCGGCCTGAGCCCCGTCGACGGGATCCGCGAAGACATGCTCGTCGTTCGGACCGTCCTCGATAGGCAGCTCGAAGAGCCTGCTCCCGTACCGGCTGCGGTCGGGGCCCAGGCATCCGAGCCGGAGTCTCAGCAGCTCGGTCTCTTCTAGGACTGCCGGTGCAGCGGGCCCTCTCGGTCGTGTCCAGGTCGCCCGAGGAGACGAGGATCCTCGGAGCTTCTCTCGCCCCGGTTCTCCTACCCGGCGACGTCATCTCGTTGAGTGGCGATTTGGGGGCCGGGAAGACCGTCTTGGTGCAAGGACTCGCAACTGCGCTCGGAGTGCAGCGCAGGGTGACGAGCCCGACATTCGTGATCGTTCACGAATACGAAGGTCGCTTCCCGATCTTGCATCTGGATGTCTACCGGCTCGACTCGTTCCAAGAGGTCATCGATCTCGGGTTCGAAGAGCTGCTCGATCCCGAAGCGATCCTCGTCGTGGAGTGGGGCAACGCGGTTGCTCCGCTGTTGCCGCGGCGGCATCTCGACATCGTCATCACCCACCTCGGCGCGGATGCGCCGGAGCAGCGCTCGTTCGTGTTTCAGCCGTCGGGCCCGGAGTGGGTCTTCAAGGTGGACGCGATGAGGACTACGGCAGAAACGCTCTTGAACGCGGCGTCCCCCGACGAGGTTGCCGAGCAGCGTTTCTCGGAGACGCTCGTTTCTCCAGTACGCGACCATAGGGAGCCGCGTCAACCCGGGGAGGCCTGAGTGCTTGTCTTGGCGATAGAGACTTCGACGCCCCAATCGAGCGTCGCGATCGGCTCGGAACAAGGAGTCGTCGCGAGCGCGCTCGTCGCTCGTGGCGCCAGCTACAACGAGTTTCTATTGCCGGCGATCCGATTCTGCTTGGAAGAGTCCGGGCTTGGATT
>JALZGD010000054.1:0-2267 GCA_030861205.1 Actinomycetota bacterium | reverse complement strand
GGGGCCGGGGTTATTCACCGGGATGCGGGTGGGGGTGGCGACCGCGAAGGCCGTTGCCCAGGCGCTGTCCGTCCCGATCGTCGGCATGTCGAGCCTCGACCTACTCGCGTACGAGGTTCGCTACACGCCGAAGACGATCTGCGCGGTGCTCGACGCGCGGAGGGGCGAGGTCTTCCATGCGTTCTACAAGTCGTCTCCGGGGGGGATCCAGCGGATGAGCGCGTACCAGGTCGAGAGCCCCGGTCGTCTCGCCACCGGCCTTTCGTCGCGTACCGAGGACGTGCTGATGGTGGGCAACGGAGCCCTGCTCTATAGAGATGCGTTCGATGATGTCGGCCCGGTCGTAGAGATCGGTGGGATGGGCAACGCCTTCCCCGATGCTCGTGCGCTGGTCGAGCTCAGCTTGTCGCGCATGTTCCGAGAAGATTTCGACAGCTTGTTCGAGCTGTCTCCGTTCTATCTCCGACACTCAGCCAAACGCATCGAGTGGGAGCGCATCCGCGCACGGAGGACGGCCTAAGGCCATGGTGCTGGCCAGAAGCCCTCGAGGAGAGGGTGCACTCGAAGACATCGAGCTGACGCGGATGCGGCGGAGGCATCTACGCAAGGTCCTGATGATCGAGAGCCGCGTGTATCCGCGACCGTGGACGACGTCGCTGTTCCTGTCGGAGCTTGCTCAGAGAGCCACGCGCAGCTATCTCGTAGCTCGTCTCGACGGCGAAGTCGTGGGCTACGCGGGGATGATGCTCGCTGCTTCCGAAGCCCACGTCACGAACATCGCGGTCGACCCCGACTATCACGGACGGAAGATCGGAACCCGGTTGTTGCTCGCGCTGGTCACCGAAGCGATCTCTCGCGGCGCCGAGACGATCTCGTTGGAGGTGCGCGTGTCGAACGCCGTGGCGCAAGAGATGTACGCCAAGTTCGGGTTCTCGGTGGTAGGTATCCGCCGCGGCTACTACATCGAAACGAAGGAAGACGCATTCGTCATGACGGTCGAAGACGCTCTGTCGAACGAATACCGTGAGCGCGTGATGGCGATCAGGCGGGAGCTCGACCCGGTAGCGGAGGCGGGCGATGTCTGACGTGTTCAGCTCGTCGGGCGTCCGCGTGCCGACATTCGCCATACCCGAGCCTGCAGTCGAGCCCAAGCAGGCAGCCGAGTGGGGTGAAGACGCTTTGGTTCTCGGCATCGAGACGTCGTGTGACGAGACATCCGCGGCAGTCGTTCGCGGAGGCCGCACGATCCTGTCGAACGTCATCGTGTCGCAGACCGACCTTCACGCGGAATACGGCGGCATCGTGCCTGAAGCTGCTGCACGCGCCCATGTCGAGGCGTTGACCCCGGCGATCGCCGAGGCCCTCCTCCAGGCCGACGCGACGTTCTGGGATCTCGATGCGATCGGCGCAACGCTGGGGCCGGGCCTGATCGGATCCCTGCTCGTCGGTGTCGCGGAGGCGAAGTCGATCGCCGCGGTCCTGGAGATCCCGTTCGTAGGGGTGAACCATCTCGAGGCGCACATGTATTCGGCGTTCCTGGCATCGGCGAATAGCAACTCCGATCCCGCGGTTGCCGCGCAGACGGCGAGATTCCCTGCGCTCGCTTTGATCATCTCCGGCGGCCACACCATGCTTGTCGATGCTCGCGGCCACGGTAACTACGAGATCCTCGGCGAGACGATCGACGACGCGGCCGGCGAGGCGTTCGACAAGATCGCTCGGTTCCTCGGTCTCGACTATCCGGGAGGACCCGAGATCGATCGCTTGTCGTTACTGGGCCGGCCGGATGCCGTGCGCTTCCCACGAGCGATGTTGTCGGAGCCCGGCTTCGACGTGTCTTACTCCGGATTGAAGACCGCGGTCATCAACTACGTCAGGGGTTTGGAGGAGCGTGGGGAAGAAGTCTCCGTCGAAGACATCGCCGCTTCGTTCCAGGCCGCGGTGGTCGACGTTCAGGTCACGCGCACCGTCGCAGCGCTCGAGCACACGGGGGCCGAACGGTTGTTCCTGTGCGGCGGCGTGGCGGCGAACTCTGGATTACGACAGGCTCTGGCCGACGCGTGCGCGGCTAAAGGAGTTGCACTTTTCGTGCCGCCCATGGAGTTGTGTACCGACAATGCGGCGATGGTCGCGGCGTGCGCAACCGCGATGTTGCGACGCGGCGTGTACTCGTCGCTCGATGCGGCCCCCGATCCGAACCTCCCGCTTGTCGCGTGATGCGAGGAGGGGAACGACGGATCGTCTTCGTCGGAAGTTTCTCGACCGGA
>JALZGD010000225.1 GCA_030861205.1 Actinomycetota bacterium | reverse complement strand
AGGTGGGGTTGACCCCTACGTTCGTCGCAGCCGCGTGCCAGGTCCCGTCGACGCGGGCCTGTCCGGCGTAAACGCCGCGCTTCGGGGTGACGAGGGTGGGGTCGAGAGCCAGGTTCGCAGTGGGAAATCCGAGGCGCGCACCCCGGTCGTCGCCGTGGACGACTTCTCCGTCGACGTCGAACGGCCGCCCGAGCAGCCGCGTCGCTAGCTCCATGTCACCGTCCGCGACAACTCGACGCGTGCGACTCGAGGACACCGGCTCGCCGTCGAGCGTCGCGAGCTCCATCGCAGTGACGGCGAAACCGCAACGGGGGCCGAGGTCCGTGAGGAGGTCGACGGTGCCGGCCGCCTTGTGCCCGAACCGCCACCGCGCGCCCGAGACGATATGCCGCATGCCGAGGCCCGATAAGAGGATCGATTGGACGAAGTCCGGCGCCGCGACGTGCGACAGCTCGTCGTCGAAGACGAGCACGGCCAATCGATCGAGCCCGGTTTCCCCAAGCAGCTCGATCTTGCGCTCTTGCGACGACAGCATCGGAGGAGCCTTGTCGGGCCTTAGCGTGCGCGCGGGATGCCTGTCCCACGTCACCCCGACCGCCTCGAGTCCCGAATCACGCGCGGTTGCCACGGTCTCGGCGATAAGCGCGCGGTGACCGAGATGCACGCCGTCGAACGTTCCCACGGTTACGGCGGCGCCGGTCCGGGCCGGCTCGAGTGCATCGCGGCCGAGGACGATGTCCATCTAGGCGATGACCTTCTCGGGGACCAACGCGTCGCCGCGCCGCCGATAGATGCCGAGCAAGCGAGCTCCATCCGTGATCGCGACGGCCTCGTCCTCCGCGGCACCGTCGACCGTGTCCAAGCGGCCTCCGTGAGAGACGGTGACAACGTCGTCTTGGTCGATCTCGACCTGCCTCATATCACCGACCACCTCGAGCATCGGTTTGAGCTCGGCAGAAGAGACGCCGTCGAGTGGCACGGCATCGTCCAGCCTGAAGCCCCCCGACGCCGTTCGCCTGAGCGTTGAGAGGTGCGCGCCACATCCGAGTCGTCCGCCGATATCGGCAACGAGGGTACGCACGTACGTGCCTGCGGAGCAGCGCACTTCGAACGTCGCGCTCGGGCGCGGGCTGTCGTGCCACGAGACGAGGGCAAGTGAATAGACGGTCACCGGTCGCGGAGCTCGCTCGACCTCCTCACCGCGCCGCGCCTTCTTGTACAAGCGCTCACCGCCGATCTTCACGGCCGACACCATCGGGGGGATCTGGGTGATCGATCCGGTGAACTCGTGGACGACCGCAGCGACGTCGTCGCGCCCGATCGACGCGGGTCGCGTCTCCACGGCGTCCCCCGACGCGTCCTGCGTGGTTGTCGTCATGCCGAAGATCGCGGTTGCGCGGTACTCCTTCGGCGCGGACTGTGCGTAACTCAGCAGACGTGTCGCCTTGCCTACGCCGAGGACGAGGACGCCCGTAGCGTCGGGATCGAGCGTCCCTCCGTGCCCGACCTTCTTCGTTCCAAGGACCTTGCGCACGCGGTCGACGACGTCGTGCGACGTCATACCGGAAGGCTTGTCGATGATCAGAAGACCGTTGGGCCCGTCGCTATCCGGCACGAAGGTCTGCTCTTATCGACGCGATCGCTGCCTCCCTGTCGTCCGCAGTGAAACCCGCTGCGAGATCGTGCCCGCCGCCTCCGCGTGCGCGCGCGATCGCGTTCACGTTCGGTCCCTTCGATCGCAAGCTGACTCGCCACCGCCCGTCGCGTTGCTCCTTCAACATCGCGGTGACGTCGGCGGCACGAGTAGAACGAACCATGTCCACCAGCTTGTCGGTCTCGTCCATGCCGACGCCGAACTCCTCTAGATCCTTGACCGTTATCCACGACCACACGAGCTTCTCTTCCTCGAAGAGCGTCGCCCGCTCGAGCACGCGTCCAAGCAATTTCAAGTATCCGAACGGAGCCGACTCGAACACCTCGAGCGCTATGCGCGGCGCATCCACGCCGTAAGCGAGCAGGTCGGCCGCGAGACGAAGGGTCTCCGGTCGCGAGTTCGAGTATTGGAAACGACCGGTGTCGGTGACGACGCCCACGTACAAACAGGTCGCGATGTCGCGGTCGATCTCGACACCAAGTCGATCGAGCAAGACGCAGACGAGCTCGGCCGTCGACGAGACCGTCGGCTCGACCACGTTGAGCGTTCCGAACTCCGTGTTCCCGGGATGGTGGTCGAGGTTGATGACGGTCTGGGCCGCCGAGGCAAGCGGTTCCAGGTCGCCGAGGCGATCCGCCGCGCCGCAGTCGAGTGCCAAGAACGTGTCGGCTTTTGGTACGTCGGCAACCTGTGTCAACGCCTCGGCTCCCGGCAGGAACGCGTACGCATCGGGAAGGTCGACCCGGCGCGCGCTCCACGATGCGAACGTCGTCTTGCCGAGCTTCGCAAGCCCCAGGTGCGCGGCGAGCAAGGAGCCCAGTGCGTCACCGTCGGGGTTGACGTGGCACGCGAGCGCGATCTCGTCCGCGCTCTTGAGGGCCGCGACGACCTCTTCCCATGGCGCGTTCATAGATCGCCTTCTTCGTGGAGCTGCCGCATCAGAGACTCCAAACGTTGCGCATGCTCGGGCGTTTCGTCCAGCTCGAACACGAGGTCGGGAACGTACTTCATCTTCATCTCGTGGCCCAGCTCGGCGCGTAGGTGGGAGGCCGAGCTGCGCAGGCCGCGCATCGTCAGCTCGCGCTCCTCGTCGGAGCCGAGAACGCTCACGAACGCTCTCGCATGCCGCAGATCCGGGGTCACGCGCACGGCCGTGACCGTGACAAACCCGATACGGGGATCCTTCAGCTGCTGGATCAGCTCGCCGAGCACCTGACGAGCGAGCTTCTGCACCCTTTCGGTCCTTTGACTCACAGGTCGTCCTCCGAGAAAACTTCGATCGAGCGCCCGCTGATCTCGGCGCCGTCGACCGCGGCGCGGGTAACCGCACGGTCGATCTCGTTCATGACTTTCATGCAGTGAGAGCTCGAGCCCGACACACACGTGACGCCGATCGCGGCCCGCTGCCACAGGTCCTGGAAGTCCACCTCTGCAACCGAGACGTTGTAGCGGTTCCGTACTCCGTCGATGATCGATCGGAGCACGTGTCGCTTCTCCTTCAATGAGGTGCTCGCGGGGATGAACAACTCGAAGCGAGCGATGCCGATGAACATGTCAGCGATCCGCTGTTACCGGGCCACCTCTTGGACCTCGAACGCCTGGATGAGGTCGCCTTCTTTGATGTCTTGATATCCCTCTAAACCGATACCGCACTCGAAGCCGGCCGCAACCTCCCGCACGTCGTCCTTGAAGCGACGAAGCGACCCGATCGTGGTCTCGTAGATCACGGTCCCGTCGCGTACCAGGCGGGCGTTGGCGTTCCGGCGGATCGTCCCTTCCAGGATCATGCAACCCGCGACAACGCCGAGTCGCGGCACCCTGAACGTCGCGCGCACCTCCGCCTGACCGGTGGGGACCTCGCGCGTCTCTGGGCCGAGGAGGCCTCGTGCCGCGTTCTCGATGTCTTGGACGGCTTGGTAGATCACCCGATAGGTGCGGATGTCGACGCCGCTCTCTTCCGCAAGCGAGCGCGCCTGCGCGTTGGGGACGACGTTGAAGCCGATGACGATCGCATTCGAAGCCTGAGCGAGCGTGACGTCGTTCTCGGTGATCCCACCGACGCCCTTACGAAGCACGTTCACCTTGACGACAGATTGGTCGAGTTTCGCGAGTTGGTCGTCGAGTGCCTCGACGGATCCCTGAGCGTCGGCCTTCAGGAGGATGTTGAGCTCGGGGGCCTCGCCTTCGCGAGTCTGCGCAAGCAGCGTTTGGAGGGACATGCCACCGTGGCTTACCAATTCGGCGGCACGCCGGTGCTGCTCGCGTCCGGCGGCGACCTGCCGCGCCTCTTTCTCGTCATCGAGCGATCTGAAATCGTCGCCCGCTTCGGGAAGCGATTGCCAACCGAGCACCTGTGCCGGTTGG
>JALZGD010000053.1:8939-11245 GCA_030861205.1 Actinomycetota bacterium | reverse complement strand
CATTCGCAGAGGGGATATCGACATGAACAACACCGGAAATAGCGAGAGATACTTAGCTCGAACGATTTCCTTGAGAATTCTTGCCGGGATAGTGAGCTCCTTGCTCTTGCTCAGCGTTGCCATGTCGTCGGGGAGCGCACTACGTAGGACGATCGATCTAGCCGCTCTCCGCCGGGCATCACGTATGAACGGCGCCAAGGGCGCGATAGTCGCATTCGCGGTCGACGCACTCGCGCGTAGGGGGTTCCTGGATCCGCGGGGGACCCTACTTGGTTACCAAGGTCTTACCGGAGGCCCAAACGGCGTTACGATCTCGTTCGATACTTTCCGCTGCTTCACGAATCACTCGTTAGAGCAGTGTGCTAAGGATCCTGACGCCGGGACGGCTCAGTTACTGATTGCTCTCAACCACGAATCAATGACGATCAAGAACGCCTCTGGTCCCTTTTCGTTCTTGGATCGCAAGAGCTTGATCGGCTTGACGAAAACGGTGGTCGCTGGTGACGACCCTTCGGCTCGGTCCTGGAAGTTCCCATTCGCTGTCGAGGTGGATGGAAGTCACATCGAAGGTTCACCGGTATGGCCAGGGCCGATACCCGATCCATCGGCAGGGAGCCGATGCTTTGCGGAAGTCGCTGACGCAAATGGTTCTGTCCTGTGGCGCAGCTCGGAGTTCGATCTAGCCTCGCCTGCCCTCGAGAGTAGAAGAGCAGGGAGCATAGTGAGTTTCGGCGGAGTTCCTTCTGATCTTGCAGGATCAGGCGTACCGAACATTAAGTGTGAGCCTTGGCACGGCACCGGGTGGGTGCCGACTGGCAGGAATGAGCTCCGGCCATTTGCCCACGACGCGGTCTTGGTCTCCGTTCCTTTGCAGTGGGACGAACCGTTGTTCAGGGAGGCTTACGCGAAATGTCTGGTGACGGTAACAAATGCAGTGGATGATGCTCTGGGGTCTGCAGAGAGCTATTTGTCACCGCCAATTGGTCGATCCACTGCTCCGCCATTCACACGCACCGAGCGCGTGCTCGTGAGAGTGGGCGATGTCTCGGAAGCGACGCGAGCAAGAGTTTCGTGCCAAGCCATAACTGATTATGAATTTGAGGCAGCACCCTGAAGGTCATAGCGATGTACTCGCAATCTGCTGATTCCGAAGATTCGACGTGACGCGAACACAGGTTGCCATTACCGGTCTCGGATTGATCGCCGCGTTGGTTGTCGGGATTGTTCTAGCTCGCGCATTCAGCAGACCGTCGTTGGGTGATAGATACGAGCGATTATGGACACAACAGTTTTCTGACGAGGAAGTCCCATCAGGATATGAATTTAGGCGACTCTCGTCATCGGTTTCAGCAGGCGAGGTGCGCGAGGACCTGGCAGGCATTTTGTACGCCTACTTCGAGGGCCCGGACGACAGAGATGCGGTGACATACCAGGTATACGCATCAAAGACAGAAAGCCGAAAGGTGTTTGCGGACTTGCGGGCGAGCGACTCGGATGCCGAGGCAGGTGCCTCGGGATCGACACCGAGTTTCTGTTATCGACCAGAACCCTTCATCGCGTGCTATGCACTTTCGTCATCGGTAATAGTCGGAGGAGAGGTCGTACCGACAAGTGAGGATTCCTTCTCGGCCGCTGTCAAGAGAGCTCAGGAGCTGCTGCAATTGGGGCTTGCCCATTGGGCTCGAGTATGAACTTTGCGCTGATAGCAGTGGATGCGGTCAGCCTCCGCAGCGTGAAGCATCAACCGCTGCGGCAAGGAATGGTGGTGGCACTCCCACCGGAGGGGCCACTCGAAGGTAAGCCCAAGCCTCCCCAGTGCGCATGCGGCGGGACGCTCACGTGGACGCGCCCCCGCGCTGTCCGAGCTGCCGTTCCCTTGAGTTCAAGACAGACCCAGACGAGCCGCACATCCTGTATGACTGATGACCTTATGGCTGACCCGTTTGCCCGCGCGATCTCTGGAGCTCTGAAGCAGCCGATCGACGCACATGGTCCGATCACGACCGACAACATCGGCTCCGCGACGAAGCGGCTGTCTCATGCCCTGCGGGAGGTAATGAAAGAGGAGAGGGACCGTATCGCGGCAACCCAGCCGCGTCGAAGAAACGGGGAGCCGAGTTGATGCGGCTTGGTCGCACTGCACTTGCAATCACCCTGTTGGTCGCGAGTGGGCTAATTGTGTCGCCCGCTCAGGCCGCAGCGAAGTGTGGCGAGGAGCGCTGGGCTGTGAAGACCTTGTCCGACTCTCATGCCGGCGACGTCGACTTCTCGCCCCGCCGCACGACCATCGACCACCTGCGCCACCT
>JALZGD010000053.1:5541-8929 GCA_030861205.1 Actinomycetota bacterium | reverse complement strand
CCACCTCGACCGCCCAGACGTCGGATCCGCTTCTCCGAGACAACGTCCCTTTGAATTCCGCACTTACACGATCAAAGCTCGCCTCCGGCTCATGAAGAAGGAGGAGGACCGTGACGTCCACGTCGTCATTGCGGCCCCCAGTCATCGCAAGCACACGATGATCGTCGAGTTCCCAAGCCTCCACTGCAAAGGCGCGGCGGGTTCGATCAAGAGGAAGGCGATGGCCCGCTCGCGCAGGCGATTGGTTCGAGCTTGCGGGACACCGTCCTCAAGTGATTTCAGGACGCTACACGGCGTTGCTCGCATCACGGGTGTCGCGTTCTTCGATCTCTTCCACGGCCAGACCGGCGTCGCCCCCAACGCCATCGAGCTCCACCCTGTGCTGCGGTTCAGGATGGTCAAAGGGCCCTGCCAGAGACCGCATTAGCCGACTCGATCAATAGCTTTATCTCATCCCTTCTTAGGACGGCCTCCAGATCTCTACCCGATTCGGCGTAGCCGCGGTGGGCGCGTCGTGCGTAGTTAGCGTCTGTCTCAGTCGGTTCTGTCTGGGCTATTACAAATAGTTACAAGTCAGTATTTTCATACTATTTTCCGCTAAAGGCGTTGACGCCCCATTTTGTCTCCCGCATGTTGCCTGAGGACTTAAGACGGGGGGCGTCATGAAGCGTGGGGTTTCGGTTCTGCTTGGATTTCTCTTGATCTCGACCTTGACTGCGGGCGTGCAATCGCAGGCGCACGAACAGGCAGGGTCGGACTACTTCCAATCGATGGTTCCACTTACGATGCAGGACGGAACCACGCGCTACCTGAAAGATCTGAACCTTTCTTACGAGCTTGTCGTGGGCCACTACGCGCAGGAAATCCAGTTCGATAGGGGCCTTGAGAACTGCAATCAAGGCACCACCGTGCAGGGCGGTACCACGACCGAACCGATCTCGTTTCAATACCGACCGATCGACAAGTCCTTTGAGCCTCTCGGACGGTGGGAGACACTCGAGACTTGGGGAACAATGGATCCATGGTGGGGTTGCCAGCTGGCTTCCCCATCTCTCGGACAAGACGGCGTCTACATGTACCACGAGGACTTGTATCGCAAGACGAATCTGGCTCCTGATATCGAAGTGCGCGTCTACGGAGAAACAACCGGCACCGAGTATGCCGCGGCGATAACGGCACTACGTGGTCGAAACCCAATCAACTACGTGGCAATGGGAGATTCATATTCATCCGGGGAAGGAGTCGAGCCTTACTTCTCCGATTCAGCTACCCCCGAGTTCTCTCCCGTGCTAAATAAGTGTCACCGCTCGCAGCGCGCGTATTCGCAGTTGTTTCACGCTCCCTTCAGCAGTGACCGAATGATTGACGACGCTCTCAGTGTTCATTTCATTGCGTGTAGCGGCGCGCGGACGTACAACGTCTTGGCAGGTGGGACTGGTCAATATGACGAGCCTCCGCAGCTTGCTCAGGGATTCGTTAATGACCGAACAAGCCTTGTGACAATCACGATCGGCGGGAACGACGTGGGGTTCAAGTCTGCGCTTGAGTGGTGCACAGTCTTATCGTGCCTGGACAGTTGGCTTCCCGCTCCAAGCAGAGATCCCGTCGAGTCGCTCCGCACATGGCTAAGCGAGAAGGTCCAATCGCAAGGATTCCTCGACCAACTGACGCTGACCCTCGAGGCGATCCGCTTCGATGCGCCCAATGCAACGATCGTCGTTTCGGGTTACCCCCGTCTCTTCCCTGAGACACAGGTCGAGCAGCTAACTTGCGTGAAGCTGGCCCCCCTGGCGGGCGAGGAAGACTTCTTGAACTACCTCGGTTATCAACTCGATTTTGCAATCGAAAAGGCCGCAGCGCGGGCTGGCGTCTACTACAACGACGTGCAGGTGCCATTCGCAGGGCATTCGATTTGCGGGTCGGCGGGTGAGTGGATCAGTGGGTACACAGTTCCAGATCTCATCCCCAATCCATTGCCTGGCCCAGGTCATCTATTTCCGCCGTTGGTTGGCTCGGGAAGTTTCCACCCCAACGCCGAAGGACAGTCTGGCTATGCTTCGTCGTTGGGAAGCTTTCTTGAGAGGCGCGTGGACGCAGGTGCACATCTAACGTCGTCGGGGCTTCCGATGAATCCGACGCCGACAGATGACGGCTTCCAACCGCTCAGAGCAGCGCGTCAGCCTGTCATCTGGCGTCGGCATAGGCGTCGATTGATGAGCACTTCTGATGGCCCGGCGGGATCCTTGGGAGAAGCCCGCGTCACACCGGTCGCCCCGACGACTGACGGATGCTCGAATCTCATCTTCGGCTCAGGAGAAATGACAAAGGTTCAGGCGACGGGGTTTGCGCCCAATTCATCTACCCATGTCGTGCTATTCGAGCAAAACGGATCCCGGAGTGGAACTGCTCTCGGCACTCTGATGTCCGATGCGAATGGGGATGTAGGCGGCAGCGTTCAGATCCCTCTCGATCTGACTTCGCCCAATTCCGACCTCGTCATGTTGGACGGTCCTGACGCTCAGAGTGACGGGCGCCGCTTTGCCGTCGCGAGTATCGCCCTGTCGCCGCCATTCAGCGGCTGCGATCAGAACCTTCCGCATGTATCAGTTGCTGCTCCAGCTGACGGAGCAACCTATGCAGTCGGGCAACCTGTCTCCGCTAACTACATGTGCTCAGATGGCAGCGCGGGGACGGGGCTGGCTTCGTGCGGAGGCACCGTCAGTCCGGGCCAGTTAATCAATACGTCGCCAGGCCCGCACACCTTCGAAGTGACTGCTCGCGACAACCAAGGAAGCGCAAACAGGGTGAGAGTTCACTACAACGTCGTCTACTCGTTCGAAGGTTTCACGGCCCCCGTGAATAATCTACCGACAGTCAACTTGGCGCAGGCGGGGCAGACGATTCCCATCACGTGGACCCTGCGAGATTACGCTGGAGTCGGTGTCGCCAACCCATCAAGTTTTGTCGATGTCGCTTCAGCGGCCGTTCCGTGCGGTGAAAACCAACCCTCGGACGAGATTGAGTGGACATCGTCGGCCACAGGTCTCAAGTACCTGGGTGACGGCCGATGGCGGTATAGCTGGCAGACGAGCAAGGCCTACGCAGGCTCCTGCATGCTGCTACGCCTAAAGTTAGCTGATGGCATTACCGAAGGTAGGAGTGCGAGCTTTCGATTCCGCACGTAGCGGGCTCCCGGGAACGACTAAGAGGGCCCACGAAGGCATGGAGCAAAGACGTGAATAGCGCGAGACATGGCCTGGCGGTGCCCGACGCGGAACGCGGTTGGCTCGGCATAAATGCCCGTCGGGAAGCGTCTCGTTGGCACCAGTGGCCGACCGAGCACCGCCGCAGAGCAACCGCGTTCTGTGTCGTGGGAACTCTTTGGGGC
>JALZGD010000053.1:0-5531 GCA_030861205.1 Actinomycetota bacterium | reverse complement strand
CCCGCGGCCGGTTGCCTTCGCGTTCTTGGTGGTGGGGTCGATATCTCTTGGGTTAATCACTACTGGAATTGCCTGGCTCCGTCGCTCGCTCGTATGGGCAGCTCTGGCGATCCCCCTTGACATACTCCTGGTTCTCAACCTTTTGAATTGGCATCCGACACCGCTGATCAAATTCTGAGGCAAGGGCCGGACGTAGGGTCGTTAGGTGGCGCGGCTACCTTTAGAGCTTTGACTCATTAGCCGGTCAGCTCGCCACTGTTTCGCGGTGTCTTCGAGTCGCACGCGAAACATCGCTTTTCCTTTTCCAAGATCAGGACCCCACATGTGCACTTCTGGGATGGGTAGAGGTCTTCGAACCTTAATCCCAAACGCGATGCGAAGTAAACGAGAGCATCGAGTGACGGCGACGGTCTGCCTGCTTCGATCTGAGAGGCACACGACGGCGGTAGCGGGCAGCACCTAGCACGGCTTGGCTTTGCCAAGTTGCGCCCTGCGCACGGCTCATCTGCTCCCGATGGTTCTTTTGACTTTCGCTCTACGTTGGCCGCTCTTCTTGGCACGCAATAGTTGTCCAGGGAGGAAGGGCATGACATCCGCTGAATGTTCGTCGCGCGGGACTCTCGCATCTCCGTATCGCAGCCCACGATAACGACCCGCCTTCCGCTCGCGTAGGAGTCAGCGGTGGTTTGGCGTGAGTGGTGGCTAGCACGAATCGCTTCAACTTTAACTCCACACCACGAAAGCCACGATGCACTATTGATCTACACGCTCTCGTTCAGCACGAATGGCTCGGGTTATCCACCGGCCCTAGTCTCGTCCTTGGGCAGTGTAATTTGCTGATGTTCCGACCGGCCTTTTGTGCCGGCCGTTTCGGGGACGTCGCTCCATTGGTGAATCAATCGAAGCCCCAACAACAACACACCAACAACAGCACCATTAGCGCCGAGCTCCCACAGCAACGAGACCCTTAACGGCGTCTCGAGTGCGTTGGGCACTCCAAGTGATAGCTCAGCCCCGACCGCGAGTAAGTGACGAATCGCGGAAACTATTCCGATCACCAGGAAGTTGTTTACAAGCTGCGAGGTGAGCCGTTCGTCACCAGTGATTTGCTGCCTAATTGTCTCAAGCAATTCCATCGCGATGACTACCAAGAGAGCGTCGCTAACCACTTTTGTGATCAAGCGGGCAAAAATAAATTTGGACCGATGAGGCGGAGTGTGGATAATTCGTAGAACGTGGTACGCAGCGACTCCCGCGTTGTAGAGGACTAGACCTGACATCGCGAATAGCAGAATCATTACGAAGGTGAGGAGCATTGCCTCGATAGGTTTCAACTCGCGCAAGGTTACGAGTGTGGCAGCCAGAACTACGATTTCGAAGTTCAGACGGTTTAGTCCCACCGCCCGTCGCGCGGCGGCGAACGACCAAGAATGCTTATTGTGCAATTCTCGGATCAGGCGATATCTCTCATGCATGGGTAGTTCTTGGGGGTTACGAGGCAATGGAATCCCATCTGATCTCGTGCAGATGCGGCAAACCTCATCCCACCCTGGTGAGATGGATTCGCCGCCGCACTTTCTAGGCGTGCACATCAGACCATTCCCACGTAGTCCCCGTGTCGTTAGCGACTAGTTGGTCTTCGATGAGCGGCGTTAGCTCATCCTCCCGACATCCTGTTGCCGCATAGCAAGTGATTGTGATTGTTTGCTGATTCGCGTCGATCCTTAGAAAGTTCTTAAACATCGGTGGATCGTTCCAATCAAAGAACTGTGACGCGTTGTAATGCCATAACCCGTGGAACCGGGTCCTCTTGTCGAATATCTTTTCGAATCTGCGCTTGTACTCGGACGAAATACACTCGTAAGGGATCTTCGATCGAGTGGACGATAAGCCGAGCCGGTGCGCGATCAGCGATGACGCCTCATCCGGGGGAATGTCAAGCTTTCCGAACAACCATCCCAGTCGCTTGGTGTAGCGCTTGCTTAGAATCGCCAGCGAATCGCCGCGCAGCGGATAACAACGGAAGTCGCTCTCGCTGACACCGAGGCCACAACAGTCGATGTTGGGAATGTCGTGCGTCGCGTGCATGAACGCGCCGCCGCCACCACTTACGGCATATTGGATAACCCTTCCGTCGTTGAGCGTGATTGGATACCGCTGATAGTTGTGGATGTCTCCGCCGATTGCAGCGATGTATCGATTGCTTGGGCTGACGACGATGTCGTCGACCGTGCCGCCCCCCTCGATATCGCACGGTCGATGCTCACCGTTGACGTAGATCGGTTTCCCCGTGAGAAGGATTTTGGGTTTGTCGACGCTGCGGGAGACTGCTCGTAACCACTCACCCTGACCGTAGTCGATATCGCCGCGGATACCGGTGTCGATTGCAACCAGGAGCACGGGCCCCGCGTCAATTGCGAAATACGGACCGGGTTGACCGATGTTCTGACGCTCCTCACGCTCACGTTGTGCGAACGAAACTTTTGTGTCGTCGAGCGGTGGAGGTCGCCGCCACAGAGCTCGCCTCAGCAAACCGCGCCATCCTCGTCCCGTCGGTCGAGCAACAGGGTGATCGCAACCGCAGAAGTGATGCATGAAACCACTGAGGTTGTCGTACCAGTCGTGGTTACCCGGCAGAGCGTAGATCGGACGTTTGTAGTTGCGATAAGGGCGATAGAACTTCTCACCGTACTCACCCGCCCCTCCGGCTGGGTAGATCACGTCACTACAAATCACCATGAAGTCTGTGTCGGGTGCGATTCTCTCTAGGGGAGGGACGACCGCGTATTGCGAAGCGTCGCCCTCGCCTGGATCACCTAGGACTAGAAAAGAGACGCGATTGTGTTCGGTCGGGTGCTTAATCGTAAGGTCGTTGAGGGGATCGCGGATGTTGAGCGCTGTCATCCACTCGCGACGCATGTCGTTCGTGGGGTCATCAAGCCTTCGAACCAAAACGTCATTTCGAGCCTGCCACAGCGGAATGGGATTCAGCCACGACAATGGACGAGCGCGGCGGGGGATCAGTTGCTTGTAGCTACCGATTCTGCTGCATGACCAGCCCGCGTGAGCTAAGGACGTGCGTGATGATGGCTGTGCATGCTCGGAATGTGCCAACCGCTCACCAGTTCTCGATCAGGTGTTCTGCACCACGGTCGGCCAACGCCGCGATCGTCAACGATGGGTTCGGTCCGACTGGCCCGGGCATGATCGAACCGTCAGCGATGTGCAGGTCGGGGTGACCGAACACTTCCCCGAACGAATCGACAACGCCATCGGTCTCGGCGCGGCCCATTCGTGCCCCGCCGAGAGGATGGACTGTGATGAGGTATTTGTGCAGCGCCCAAACCGGGTCGTTACGGTACCGACCACGGAGCGTGCTCGCTATCTTGCTCATCGTCTCCGTCACCCGCGAGAAGTAGGCATCTGACGCTTTCTCGTTCCAGTTGAGCTCGAGTTGCCCTTCGACGAGGCTCATTTCCCCCCCCGGCATGTCGCGTCCCATGCCGAGAAGCGGCATTGTCGCTTTGGTGAACTCGCAGTCGCCGATCAGCTCTCGCACTGCGGCCCCCAGTCGCGAGGCGGGATCGGAGGAGTAGCGGGATAGGTATCGCCGCGCCGCGAAGCGCCCGGTTCGTCCGAGCGCGCGAAGACGCGCTAGGGGCGACGCGTACTCCGCGAGCCAGCTCGCGAATGCAGGATAGCCAGCGTCTTGGATGTAGAAGCCGCGGCCCTGTGGCCCGCCGTCTAGCTGGTCGTCGACTCGGATCGTGCTGGCGATGACGGGGCCGTAGTTGGCATCGAGCACCCGTGCTTCGTCTGACGCATTGCGCGCGTGGAAGATCAGACCGAGGGTGTCTCCGTTGCCGGAGAAACCTTTTCCGAGCGCGTCGCTCAGCCCGAGTGCTTTCTTGTGCTTTAGGAGTAGGTAGGTCGTTCCGAACGTGCCCGCACTCACGACGAGTTTGTCGCACGTGACGGTCACCCGACGCGGGGACTCGGTTGGGTCGGGGGGACGCTGTTCGTAGGTCACCTCGTAACCGCGGTCGTTCCGCGGTGCGAGCGCCTTGACGTCAGCACCCGTGCAAATCTCTGCCCCGTACTTCTTGCTCGCAAGAGTCAGATAGTTGAAGTCGAGACTGTTCTTGCTACCGTAGTTGCAACCGACGTCGCACTCACCGACGAGTTGACACGTGTAACGATCGCGGTCGTGCAGGTTACGGGTTTCTTCGTCGATTCTTTGACCCGGTATCGGACGTCGTCCCTTGTTTGCGAATGTCACTGCAAGCGGCGGCAGAAACCAATCGAGACCGTTGGCTAACGCGGCCTCTTGAAGAGCGATTGTCTTGGGGGTCTGATCGTAAGGTGGCTCTTCGAAGGGGTATCTCTGCGGTCGGATGATGTTTTCGACGTTGTCGTAGTGCGGGTCCAATTCGGCGCGCGTCACGGGCCAGTCCTCGTGCCCATAGCCGGCCCGACGATCATGAACGAACCACCTCTCGTCCTTGCGGAGCAACACGTTCGCGTAGATGAGCGAACCCCCTCCGAGTCCGGCGGATACGAGCGACGCAATGTGGCGGAACGACCACACGTCGAAGAGGCCGTACAACCCAGCGTCGGGATCCCAGAAGTTGTCACGCATCTTGTACGGCGAGCGGGGGAAGGACCCCGGTGGATAAGCGCGTCCGCGCTCGAGGATGCATACGGTCTTCCCCGCCTCGGCGAGCCGGTACGCACTGACCGAGCCGCCAAAGCCCGAGCCGATCACTATCGCGTCGAAGTGTTGCGGAGATGCTTGCGAAGTCACCAACTCTTGCCCGGTGCGGGAGGGGATGGGGGAGCGTTGGGTGCCAGCGGACGGGCGAAGTTCACCAGATCGCTGAGTGTGAATGTGGACGTTTCAGCAGCGGGCAACGTCGGTGTCCAAGTCGGCTCGACATTGATGAAGGACAGAGGATCGCCGCACGCGAGCCCAACCAGCACCTCGGCCACGATGCGGCCGCCGACAGGACCGAGCCCGCCGTCGCCTAAGACTTCGGCTTCCTTGAGGACATAGAACCACAGCGGTGCGTTGCCGGCCAGGTCAGCCTTGGCTTCGGCGTCGACCTCCACGCCGCCAAACAGTTCGTCGTCGCTGAGGGCTTCGATCCCCATGGCCCTCGCGACTGCCTGTCCCGACGGCAGACCCATTTGCCGTCCGCGCAGTAGATTGCGCGTCGCCAGATCCCTGGCGTCCTCGGGCGATGACGTCCCCGGTAGGTCTTCGGACGAGACTCCGGGTAGCGCCCCCAATGGGTGGGACAACTGCGCATCGATCTTGTAGCTCGGCTGTGGAAGGTGCGC
This sequence comes from Actinomycetota bacterium, assembly GCA_030861205.1. Classification (GTDB taxonomy): domain Bacteria; phylum Actinomycetota; class CADDZG01; order CADDZG01; family WHSQ01; genus JALZGD01. Next base: position 191 of record JALZGD010000053.1, on the reverse strand, counting down.
GTTGTTGGTCGTCGACGGGTCTTTGATCCCGGGCAGCAGATATTTCCACTGCACTCCCCACTGGGCCGGCACCCGCTGGAACCCGTTGAGGTTGCGCTTGGGGGCTTTGTCAGCCGAGAACAACGGGATGCGGGCGGCGTCCTCGGCCCCTTCGAGCGGCAGCGGGATCACGTCGTTGATCACGTAGGAGG
>JALZGD010000224.1:1741-4065 GCA_030861205.1 Actinomycetota bacterium | reverse complement strand
TAGCGTGACGAAGGGGGGCCGAACGAGCGTGCGCAGTGCATCGGCGATGGATGTTCCGGCCTTGATCGCTGCCGACGGCTCACGCATGTAGGACATCTTCCTACGGTGTTCGCGGTCGGTTTTGGGCCGCTCTTCACGAGCGCGCTAACCGTGGGGCGCAGGGGGCTGCATGGTAGTTTTCGGCCCGGTGTCCAGGGGTTTCGCGCTGGCGAACAACGCTGTAGCGGACGCCTGGCCCCCACGGATTTCGACGGCATCTGCAGCCACGCGGTTAGGGAGCGACGTCCTCAGTGCCTGAAGGTTATTTCGGCCAGTACGTGACGATCGGGATCTTCGCGCTCGTCGGCGTAGTCCTGGTTGTCGGAACGCTGGCGTTGTCCAAGCTCTTGAGGCCTGCCGTCTACGACGCAGGCAAGTACACGACGTATGAGTCCGGGATCGATCCGATCGGGCAGGGGTGGGCACAGACGAACGTCCGCTACTACCTGTTCGCCCTGCTCTTCGTCGTCTTCGACGTCGAAGCAGTCTTTCTGTTCCCGTGGGCGATCGTGTTCAAGACCCTCGGGACCCAGGCTCTGATCGAGATGGCGATCTTCATCGGGATCCTCGCCATCGCGCTGGTCTACGCCGTAAAGAAGCGGGTGCTCGAATGGGTGTGATCGAGAAGGTAAAGATCCCCAAGCCCGCGGCATGGGCGCTCAACTGGAGCCGAAAGTACTCGCTGTGGTTGATGCAGTTCGGCCTGGCCTGCTGTGGCATCGAGATGGGGGCCGCGATCGCATCGAAGTTCGACATCATCCGCTTCGGGGTTATCCCGTTCCCCGCTTCCCCGCGACAGGCCGACCTGTTGATCGTGGCGGGCACCGTCACCGACAAGATGGCCGCTCCTCTCAAGCGGGTCTACGACCAGATGCCCGAACCGAAGTACGTCATCTCGATGGGTTCGTGCGCCAATTGCGGCGGTCCGTATTGGGACTCTTATTCGGTGACGAAGGGCGTGGACCAGATCATGCCGGTGGACGTGTACGTGCCGGGATGCCCACCGCGGCCCGAAGCACTGCTCCAAGGCATCATCCGGTTGCAACAGAAGATCGCGGCCGAGGATCCGTCGGAGAAATGGCGCGGACACACGGCCGAGATCCCTCACATCCCCGAGCCCGGGCTCGCCGGAGGCGTTTGATGCCGGTAGTCGATCGGGTTTCGCCCGAAGATGCATTGCAGCGAGCATCTGCGTTGTTGGGCGATCGCGCTCGGGTGGTCGACAACCATGGGCAGCTCGATGTCACGTGCACGCAGGACCAATACGTGAGCGTCGTCGACTCGCTTGCGGACGACGTCGCGTTGCGCTGCAATTTCTTCACGTTCCTCACCGGCGTCGATCGGTCCGAGGTTGCCGATAACGCGGGCCCACTAGAGGTGCTCGTGCACCTGTACTCCCCCGAGCACGTCGTACACGCGAACATCCACGTGCCGCTCGATGCCGATAAACCGCGTTGCCCGTCGCTCACGTATCGTTTCCACGGGGCGTTGTGGCACGAGCGTGAGTGCCACGAGATGTTCGGCGTCGTCTTCGAGGGGCATCCCAGTCTCGTCAACCTGCTGTTGCCGGAAGACTTCACCGGCCACCCCCTGCTGCGCTCGTTCAAGCTCCCGAGCCGTCAGGTAAAGGAATGGCCTGGCGCAAAGGACCCCGAAGAGGCCGCGGCGGGAGGACGCTGATGTCGATCGTCGACGATACGCAGCGACCGGTTTCGCAACCTGAGGAACTGACTCCGGAGCTGTCTGAAGCTGCGCTGCAGACACAAGAGATGGTCCTCAACGTCGGGCCGCAGCACCCTGCTACCCACGGCGTGTTCCGCTTGCTCGCCACGATCGACGGTGAGCGCCTCGTCGAGGCCGAGCCGATCATCGGTTACATGCACCGCGGCTACGAGAAGCTGCTCGAGCAACGGGACTACCGACAGATAACCAATCTCGTTTCGCGCACCGACTGGCTCTCGGGGATCAACAACGAATTACCGCTCGCGTTAGCAGTCGAGAAGCTGATGGAGATCGAGGTCCCGGAGCGGGCGCAGTACCTGCGCGTGATCATGCTCGAGATGAACCGAATCTTGAACCATCTGATGTTCTTCGCTTCTTTCGGTGCCGAGCTAGGTGCCATCACCCCGACGTTCTATGCATTCCGCGAGCGCGAGGACATCCAGTTCGCGATGGAGATGGCGACCGGAGGCCGCATGCACTTCGGGTTCTTCCGTCCCGGCGGGCTAAAGGAAGACTTGCCGGCGGGGTTCCTCGACCGCGCGTTGCGCGGCGTGCGCCAAGTG